>NZ_JAIQXS010000021.1:0-106141 GCF_020166565.1 Rhizobium sp. 3T7 | reverse complement strand
AAGCGGATCCGAGCCACCGTCATCGGAGCCATCATCGCCTCCGCCGTCATCGCCACCACCGTTGTTCTGGCCATTGTCGTCGCCGCCAGACTGGTCGTCGTCGTCATCGTCATCGCCGCCGGACGAGGTGTCATCATCGTCATCATCATCGTCGCCGCCAGACTGGTCGTCGTCGTCATCATCGTCGCCGTCGTCACCTCCCGGGCCGCTGTTGTCATCATCGTCATCGTCGTCATCTTCGTCATTGAGAGGCTCGGTTTCGAAGATGTGTTCAGAAAGGCCCGTCAGGCCGGTATTGCGGGCCACGATATCGGCGAACTCCTGGCCGTCGACAAACTCCTCGTAGAAATCGAAGTTGTCGAAACGGTTCAGGTAGTAGAAGCGGTCGGCTTCCTGCAGGCGATCGAACTGCTCCTGCAGCACGACCCAGAAGGTTTGCCCGACCATGCCACCGTTGATGTGCTTTTCGGCGAGACCGCCGACCCAAAGATCAACACGGTCGATGCCCTTGACGATGCCGGTGCCGTCTGCCTGGATCGCAACCTGAATGTCAGGATTGATCGCCTGGAAGCTGGCAATATCGCCCGCCTGCAGCACGAGATCGGGATAGGCCTGGCGGAACTGGTTGATCACGGTGTCCGACAGGCCATTGCGGGCCTGGAAGTCCTCCCAGGACGTGTAGGCCGAGAGCTCGCCGACATAGCCGAGCGCTTCCCTGATGTAGGGATCGGTCGATGCCGCCAGATCCATGCGCACCTGGTTCAAAGTACCGAGCCCGACATCCCAGGCGCGGGCGACATTGAAGGAGAACAGGTCGGCACTGATGCGGACGAGATCGTTGCGCACCGCGTCGACGATGTTGAAGTCCACTTCCTCCGCATCCTGAGAAACGATACCGCCGAGGATCGAATTGACACCGAGCTGCTCGTAACCAGGTTGTGGCACGTAGCCGGGAGGCAAAGGGCCCTTGAAGACGCTTGGATCATTGCTCGGATTGAGGAAGGCGTCGAAGAGTGCAACCTGCCTCGGCTCGCCATCCGGCCCGATCACGGTCATCGTCTGGCCGATCAGCGAATGGCCAACGCGATAGACCGCTGCTGCGAATTCGTGCGAGATCGCGGCCGTGGCATTGGAGTTGTATTCTTCGAAGCCATGAGTTCCATCGCCCCGGATGCCGCCGATCAGCATATCGGCAAACTCGGTGAACACGACACGCTGATACTCGGCCTCATTCACCATCTTGGCGGCCTGGAAGAGCTCTTCGGCCGTTCCCTGGAAGCCAGACTGCTCCAGAAGTTCCACATGGAAGTTGTGATTGCGCGCCCAGATCGTGTGCATCGAGGTCAGCGCAAAGTTTTCGTTGCCACGCCCATCGCCGACGACATAGTGATCGAGCAGGCTGATGAACGGGTTGGTGTCGAGGAGCAGCGCATGGCCACTGCCCATGAAGTTGGACGTCATCTGCGGCAGCATCGCCTCATTGATGTGACCGGTCGCATCGACCAGACCAGCGAAATAATCGCGGAAGCTGATCTGTCCGCCTGGCACCGCCGGATCATGGAAGATCGTATTGGCCTGCCAGTGATGCATGATCAGTTCACGCAGCGTCGGTAGCAGCCGGAACTCAGTGTTGGACGGATCCACCGCACCCTGCAGCAGGTGCGAACCAAAGCCCTGGTTCCCATCGCTCTCACGCAGGAACTGACCGATCAGCTCATGCGATCCGTAGGCCTGGTTCTGGTCGACAAAGGGCGAGGTCTTGTTGAGATGCTGCGTCACGCCATTGTCGTCGATGTCGTAGACGGTGCCACGTGTCAGATCCGCGGGGTTCCCGGAACCAGGCGCTCCATTGCCCGGCGCACCGATCTGGAGCGTTCCGTTGCCGCCTTTCGGCAGGAAGTCGAGGCCATGATCGAAGTACTGGCCGAACGCCATGAAGAAGATGTTGGCGTTGGCCGTGTTCTTCGCAAGGTTGGCTTCCTGGGCTCCCAGCACGTTGCTGATGCTGCGTGGATCGAGCCCTTCAAAGATCGGGTTGACCTGATTGTTGCCGGTCGCCGGATCGTATTCGCCAAAGTGCGCATTGGTGATCCGGATGAACGGCTGGTCGGCGGCACCCCAATCAGGGTTGCCTTCGTTGTTGCCATGGCCAGACAGACTGCGCACGCCACCGAAGCCTTCAGTGTCGTCGTCATCCTCGAAGGCAGGCAGCCCGTTCACCAGGTTCTTGAGACCCGCGAGATCGGCTGCCGTGAAGGCAAACGGTCCTAAGTTCGGGTCGTCATCCGGGGGGACGAACTGCGGCGGGACGACACCAGTGAAGGTGATCGAATGCGTGCCGTTCGACAGGGTCCTCGTTCCGTTGACGTTGTCGCTCAAGGTGTAGCCGGAGATCACCGACCCCGGAGCCAGCTCGACCACGTCCTGCGGGCGCAGGGTGCCGATGATGGTGTCGTCACCGCCATTCGAGCGGAAGACGATGCGGTGCTGCGAGTCGAGACCGGTAATGTCAACCGTGTCGTCGCCGCTGGTGCCGTCGATGGTGATCGTGCTCGGATCGAGATCCGACCCTGCGAAATCGCCAGAGACCACGAAGGTGTCGTTGCCACCACCGCCGTTGATGTCGATCTCGTCCATCCCGGCCAGTTCTGCCACGACGATCGAAGGCCCGGCGCCGACGCTGCGGGAGATAACGATTTCGGTAGTGGCCTGGAGGGAGCTGGCAGGCAGACCGGTCCGAGACAGAAAGTCCGCCTCGGTTTCGACGAAGAATGTCTCATCGCTGTTGTCGCCGCGGACGCGGAAGCGGTCAGTGCCAGCGCCACCATCGATGATGTCGCGGCCGTCGCCGACTTCCCACGCAATCGTGTCGTCGCCAGCGCCGGCGTTGATCACGTCATCACCCAGACCGCCGACGAGGTCATCGTCGCCACCGAGCGCGTTGATCGTGTCGTTGCCGCCAAGCGCGTCGATAGCGTCCGCGCCTTCGGTTCCCGTGATGATGTCGGCACCTTCCGTGGGAATCGTGTCTGGCAAGCCCGCTTCGACTTCGGCGAGCGTTACAACAGCATCGTTGAACTGGAAGTTCTCGATGCTGATGACGGCATCCTCTTCGGTCGCGCCAACCACCTCCAGCTGACCTTCGGCGTTGATCTCGAAGGTGAAATCGGCCCGATTGCCGGCAAAGACAGCGGTATCGTCGCCTTCGCCGCCGTCGAGAATATCGTTGCCGCCACCGCCCGTGAGGGTATCCTCTCCCAGTCCGCCGAAGATTTCGTCGTCGCCTGCGCCGCCTATCAGGTCATCGTCTCCAGCCAGGCCGAAGATGACGTCGTTGCCGCCGAGGCCGTCGATCGTGTCGTCACCGGGCGTGCCGACCAGTACGTCATCACCTTCTGTCGCCACGAGATTGGTAGCCGGAACGAGCGGGTCGGTTGGTATTGAAGCAACCGCATACGGAATGCCCCGCGCATCCGTGTAGCGGACGATGGCCCGAATACGGACGTCTGCCCCGACTTCGAATTCGCCATCGTTTGCCGGCGTGAACGACGGACCGCGAAAGCCGGTATCGACGAAAACGCCCGGATCCGTTTCGATCTGCCATTCGATCACCAACGGCGGAAAGATTTTGCCGCCATTCGGGTTATCCGCATCGGTGACATTCGCCAGGGAACCATCGGGATCCATCTGCACTCTGAGAAGCTGCCCAATCTGAGCCACCCCTTCGATAAGAGGGTTGCCCAACGGCGCATTGTCGTCAACAGGAACGAGTTCCACGGTCTCATCGGCGAATTGCAGGCGTTCGATGTTGCTGACTTTGTCGATGCCATCGTTCACGGCAACGCCAGCGACCGCAGTATCGACGAGATGCCGAACGGTCGTCTGTTCGTCACCGTCACTGGCGAAATCAAGGCCTTCGATCGCATATTCGCTCCGACCGCCCCGGAAAACCGCCGTATCAATATCGCCGGCGCCATCATCGGTCCTGATCTCGCGCACGATATGCATCTGATCGGGGCTGACGACGCGATTGACCAGCAATTCGAAGAGTGACTTTCCGATCCATGCTGGTTCAGGAGCTTCCGCCGCTGTGAACACGTGCTTCATGCTGTCGACGGAGGCGATCTCATCCGCTTCCACATTGTCCGATCCCGCAGTTATGCGGATCCTGACGTTCAGCCAACGATCGCCATCGAGAATGTCATCGCCACCATTGCCCTGCAACAAATCGTGGCCGCCGCCGCCGAGCAGGATGTTGCCGCTCTGGAAGAGACCATCCGCATCGAGTTCGACGATCTCGGAGAGCCCGGCAATGCGATTCAACCCCGCCGCATCGAGGCTGTCATTGAAGAAGATGTTCTCCGTCGTCGCGACAGTATCGCCAGGCGCGATCACACCAAATGTGCGCTCGTCGCCAATCAGAGTGTCGTTATGGTCCCAGCCGGACAGCGCCTCGATCTTGTCGAAGCGGTTGCGCAGAACATCCTCCTGTTCAGTCGTGAAGATCGGAATGTTCATATCCGCATGGGCATTGCGAGCAACGTCCTTGAAGATCGCCCAGTCGAAGCCGAACATACCTTCATTGCGCATGACGCTCTCGCCCTGCACCATGATGTCGTCGCCGGACTCGCCGTCGAAGTCGTTCTCGTCGTTGCCGGCGAACATGACGTCGTGGCCGTTGATGACGCTGTTGAAGAACAGTTCCGAATTGTCCCCTGCCGTCGTATCGAAGCCGCCGGCGCCCTCGATCCAGTCGTCGCCTTCATTGCCCATCAAAAGATCGACGCCTTCGCCGCCTAGGATGAAGTCGTCACCCTCGCCGCCGAAGACTTCCGTGTCGTCGACGCCGACGAAGATCGCATCCTTTCCTTTGCCGCCCATCAGGACATCGATCCCGTTGGAATTGGCGATCACGTCGTTGCCTTCGTCGCCCTTCAAAAAGTCGCCGGTATCGCCGCTGTCGGTGATGATATCGTCGCCGGCACCGCCATTGACGAGGTCGACGCCGGCGCCCGATTCGATGCGATCGTTGCCGGCATCGCCCCAGATGCCGTCGTCACCGAAATCGGTGATGATGGTGTCGTCATTGTTCGTACCGCCAACGACGATGTGCTCGCCGCCGGTGAAGCGCAGATAATTCGGGTCCGCACCTAATGTACCGGGATCGTTGCGCACTACCTTGCCGAGCCCCATGGCCTCGAGCGCGGCGTCGGTGCCTAGCGGATCAACGCCTGCCGCCGCGCCATTGTAGTCGGCCTGGTTGGCGGAATTGACTTCGAGGACGAAGTCGTACTTCGCGAAGGAATCGACGCCGATATGGCGATTGATGATGTCGTCCGCCGTGCCGCGGATGCCGTCTGCCCCTGGCTGAGAAATGTCGGTGTTCGCCATGATCATCTTGGCAAACGAGTTCTGCTCCAGCATGTTGAGGAAGTTCTGGCCCTGCGTGCGGGTCAGATAGTAAAGGCGATCGCCGTCCTGCAGCGCTTCAAGCTGCGCTTCGAAGACCGCGTTGAAGGTCGAGCCCAGGAAGCCGCCAAACGGCATCTGCTTTTCGGCAAGGCCGCCAATCCAGAGATCAATGGTATTGAGGCCGCTATTGCCGGCGTTCCACGTTCCGGTGCTGTTCAAGAAGTCCAGCCGATCACCCGGAACCACGCTCACCGTGCCGGAGGGCTCGCCGAACACGAGAGCCCAGGCGGCGTCGCGCTTGCCGGCGACCGTCGTTTGCGCGGTGATCGAACTGTGGGTGCCATAGGCAGCAATGAAATTCACAACCGAGATCGGGTTCTTCAGATTAGCCGCGAAGTCGGTCCAGCTGTCGTAGGGCGTCAGGAAGCTCGAACCGCTCGCCGCAAAGAGTTGACTGCGGGCCTCGTTCAGCGACGGAATGCCGGTATCGCGTCCGCGCGCGATGTTGATCGTCGCAAGGTCGAGCGGAAGGCCGAGCAGACTGTTGCGCAGTGCACCGGTGATGAATTCGTCGATCTCGTTGCCGCGCTCGACGGTCATGCCGCGAACGATGGCGCCAGCCGCCTCCTCCGCCGTTAGTGCGCCATCATTGTTGAAGGCAATGGGGTTCAGGAATGCCGTAATCAGTCCCATGTTGTCAGTGCCGGTTACGACACCATCCTCGTTGATGAAGACGCGCGGCATGTTCTCCGTCAGCATCGAATGGCCGAAGCGATAGACGGTGTTGGCAAACTCCGAGAAGATCGACGGATTGATGTCGGTGATGTTGTTGAAGACGAACAGGTCGATCGCCGGCTGGACCTTGCGGGCAAACTCCTCGAAGACGAGGTGTTGGTACTGCATCTCGGTCGCGAAGCGGGCACCCTGGAACAGACGCTCGCCGTCCCAATCGAGACTATCCGCGAAGGCGAGTTGTTGAAGCGCCGTCATCGTCGCAAAACCATCGGGCAGCCCCGTGATGTCGCCAACCAGCCATTCGTTGATGAAGTCAAGATCGCCGCCCTGCAGAATGATCAGCTTCTGGGAGTCGATCTGGCGGTTGTGCTCCGAGTGGAAGATATGGTGGACGGTGGTCAGGCCGATGTTTTCGTTGCCGCGGCCGTCGCCGGTGATGAAGTGTCGGTCGAGCAGCTCGTCGTCGTAGGCAACCTTGCGGCCGCGGAAGTCCGTGGCGATAGTGTTTCCGGCGACATCGTCGGCGTCTGCCGTGACAGGCGTATCACCGAGAGGGCCTTCGGGGCCGTCCGGATCGTAGACGGTGTTGGGCACGGCATTGTGAGCGATGTCGTCGAGGAAGGCGTGCCCCGTGCGAATGGCGCCGGCCGCGAAGGTGTTCACCGGAACGAAAGGCGTGCCGGCAACCGGATCGGCTGGGATGCCGGAAACCGTGATGTCATCTTCCGTGTTCGGTATTCCGTCCGCGCCCATACCGATGATGACTTGCGCGTAACCGGTTACCGGATCCGGGATGAAATTGCCGTAGGCATCCGTGCGCAGGAGCGGAATGTTCAAAACATCCAGGTCCGTCAACTCGATACCGAGCATCAGGGCCTGCGCTTTCACGTCGGCCCAGGTCGGCAAACCGTTCTGGGTGGTGACGGCGCCTTCCGTGTGGGTGCCATCCAGCAGCTTGCCCGTTGCGACAGGCTTGCCGTCGGCGTTGAGCTTGTACTCACGCAGGAATACCTGATGGGATGCGTGCGAGGTATAGGTCTGGTTCTGATCGACAAACGACGTTGTCGTATTGGTCTGCGTGTCGCCATTCGGAGTCGCGCGGGTCAGCACCATGAAGTTGGTACGAGCGTCATCCGGCGTGCCGGCGATCCCGTCCGGTCCCTCGTCGTAGAGGGGATCGTCAGGCTGCAGCGGAATATAAACGGTGCCGTTGCCTCCCTTGGTGATCAGGTCGAGACCGTGATCGAAGAACTGGCCGAAGAATGTCATCCACGCGTTGAACGGCGCGGACAGGCCCTCATCCGGCGCAACGTTCGGGATAACGAGCGTCCCTTGATCGTTCACAGTAAGACCAAGCTCTTCGGCGAGCGCTATGAATGCCGCAGCAGGATCGAGCGCGACCTCTTGTGCATGGATGAGAGCTTCTTCGGCGGCGGTAAGTGCTTCCGCCGCGTCCTGGATGTCGTCGATCGTTGTCGGGATGGCCGGGTTGTAGGCCAAGATCGCAGTGTCCAGCGCATCATTCGCTGCAGTGACCTCGCCTTGGGCAGCGACAACTGCTGCGTCGGCTTGAGCCTGCGTCACGCGAGCGGCAAACAGACGCTGGAGATCAGCTTGCGGGTCTTCGGAACCTGCGAATGTCAGCGCAGCGAAGAGTGCCGCGGGATTGGTGACGCCCATGTCGACGACGAGGTTGGAGATGATGCGCGGATCGGCGTCGGCGACGTTATTGGGAACGCCGTAGTCGCTGTTCGTCACTGTCGTACCACCCAGGGGCATGGTATCGCCATCTGCATGGTTCACCAGGGTCCCGTCGAGTAGCCTCGGCATCGCTTGATCTGCCGCGCCCCATGTCTCACGGCCCGGCACAACACTATTGTAGGTTCCGTCAACCGTCCTCAGACCGGCAGGAACATGTGGATCGGGAATGGCAAGCAGGGCACCCGGCGTCCCCGCCGAAACGACGTCCCCATCCGCATTGACATAAATCTCGGTCAGCGGCGTGCCGCCGGCATGCGCCTCAGCAATCTTGATCTGACGCAGAATGAAAATCATGTCCTGCAGATTCAGCGTAAACGCAGTCATTCCCCTCTCCTCTCCGGGCGCAAATCCCCACCCCCCCCGACGGAATATACAGCCGCCAGAAAGTGAAATACTTTTCGGTTACTTTACTTATATATTTCGAAATTTCGGGCAGACAGAGAACAAGGTCCTGCGATTGCCAAGACTATGGTATCCAAAATAAGCAACAAAGGTCGCAATACTTAAACCACCAAAGGCCCGAGGAAACGGTCCTGAAGGACACTTCGCAATGGGCTAAAGGACACCAATGGGTGGGTGCATCGAGGCGCCGCCACCATGACTGAACGTGATCAGTATTTGTTGCCAGCGGGAAAAATATTCGCAAACATTAATATAATCAGGGCCGTCCCGATTCGGGGGAAGTATGGTGTTGACGCAAAGCGAGGCGAAGAGGGGGATGCAAACGCGCTTGGTCGCTGTATGGCAATGGGCACGCGACAAAGTGCGCAATGCACGCCTCGAGGTAAAATTCATCCTTATTGCGTCGCTGATTGTTCTCGCGCTGATGTTCGTGCTCGGTCTTTGGACCACGAAGAGCATCGAGAAGGCGATCATGAAGGGTGCCGGCAGCGTGGGCGCAGCCTATCTGCAGACATTCGTGGAACCGCTCATTTCCGAGGAGGACATCCGCACGAAGAGTCTCTCGCCTGAGGTAAAGGCGAAGCTCGATCTGCTCCTTGGCGATAGTCCGCTTGGGCAGCATGTGCGTGAGATCAAGATCTGGAACCCGGACGCCAGTCTGTTTTATTCGACGGCCGGACGGAAAGTGGACCAGGAAGAGGTCTTTGACGAGCTAAAGCGCGCGCTCACTGGAGAGGTGGTCGTATCGCGTACGATGATTTCCAAGCATGCTTACTCCGGCGAGGAGCGACACGCTGAGTACATCGAGGTCTATGCGCCGCTGGTTCGTGACAACGCCGGCCAGGTCGTCCTCGTCGGAGAATTCTACGAGCAACCCGACTACCTGCTTGCCGAGATCGCCGGCGCGTGGCGGTCGACGCTGATGATCGTACTGTTCGTGTCCGTTCCCATGCTCGCCCTTCTCTATATGATCGTGCGTAGCGGCAGCCGCCTTATCGACGACCAGCACACCGCCATCAGAGCCAGCCTGCGGCATGCGCTGGAATTGTCCAATCAGAATAGGCGCCTGCGGATTGAAGCGGAGCGCGCAAGGCAGGAGGCCGGCAAGCTCAACGAAAAGATCCTCGACCAGATCGGCAGCGACCTCCACGATGGGCCAATACAGGTGCTCACCCTGGTCAAGCTGCGGCTGAGTGACATGAAGCCCTCACTGGGAGGCGGCGACACGGTGGATGTTCCCGTCGAGGGTATTGGCAGACTGCTGCGGCTTGTAACGGTCGTCCTCGACGAAATCCGCAACATCTCCTCAGGCCTCGTCCTGCCGGAACTCGATAACATTTCCCTCAATGAAACCATCCTGCTTGCCGTTCGCCGCCACACAGACCTGACCGGCAATCGCGTGGCCATCAAAGGGGCGCTCGACGTCGATCCCAGCAGGGGGCATTTGAATATCTGCGTCTATCGTTTCATCCAGGAGGCCTTGATCAATGCCCACAGGCATGCGCCTGGAAATGTACAGCAGCTGCGCTACGGCACGCGACGCAATCGCATCGTGATCGCCATCGCCGACATCGGCAGCCCACCCAAAGCGCCGGCCCTTGCCCCTCAACGAATCCGGCTGGGCAAGCTGATGCAGAAACGGCGCATTCGTGCCTTCGGCGGCAAGGTACGCACGATCCGCCGCAGCAACGGTACGTTGGTGATTGTCGTCCTGCCACTGGAGTAGTTTTTGGGACAGCCGTGCGAACGGCGCGACCAAGGCTGCGTCGGTACCATCACGCAGCATTTGCATGAATGAGATAATACCAGTATAGCTCCAGATGACGATTTCCAAGAATCTTTTAGCGATCGATCGGTCGCGAGGTGAGCTATGCCGGATATCAGCTTGATTGAAGATCTCGCCAGGCAATTGAGCCTGGCGGCAGCAGACGTGCCCCTTTACAAGCGGCTCAAGTCGGCCATCGAAGCTGCCATTCGCTCCAACGCCGTGAAGGCCGGTGCCGTCCTGCCCGGCGAACGGGTCCTTGCCGAGAGCCTGTCGCTCTCTCGCGTGACGGTGCGCAAAGCGTTGGCATTGCTTGAGGAAGAAGGCCTTCTCAATCGTCGCCATGGCTTCAAGACGGAGATCGGATCGCGGGTCGAGAAGTCGATGTCGACGTTGACCAGCTTCACAGAAGACATCCGCGCACGTGGTATGGTGGCCGGATGTGTGTGGATTTCCAAGCAGATAAGTCGCCCATCGCCCACGGAGATGATGGCGCTAGGCGTATCGGCAAACGCAAGTGTTATCCGAATGAAACGTGTGCGCACGGCTGATGGCACACCCATCGCAGTCGAGACCTCAACCGTACCGACGCGCTTTCTTCCATCGCCTGATCTGGTCCGGGACTCACTTTACGAGGCTCTTGAGGCGCGTGGTTGCATGCCGCAACGGGCAATCCAGCGCATGCGCTCGAAGGCGGCGTCCAGCGAGGATGCGGGGCATCTTCATTGCGAGATAGGCGCGCCACTCCTGATGACCGAAAGACGCTGTTTCCTGCCCGACGACCAGATCGTGGAATATTGTGAGACACGGTACAAAGGCGACGTCTACGATTTCGTCTTCGAACTGCAGCGATAAGACCAGATACAAACTGGTTGTAATCTGGTATTTTCCTTCTATCGTGATGCCGAACTGGAGTGTCGCGAGTGCAACGGGAAGACATCAGGAATAGCCTCATCGTATCTTGCCAGCCGGTTCCCGGCGGGCCGATGGATGATGCCGATTTCGTCGCTGGCTTTGCGAAAGCGGCACGTGATGCCGGCGCCAAGGCGTTGAGGATCGAGTCGGTCGCCTATGTCAAAGCCGTGCGCGCCGTCGTTTCTGCTCCAATCGTCGGCATCGTCAAGCGGGATCTTCCCGATACTCAGGTTCGCATCACGCCTTTCGTCGCCGATGCCGAAGCGCTGGCCGATGCCGGTGCCGATATCATCGCCTTTGACGCGACGAACCGGCCTCGCCCGGCTTCGGTGGAGGAGCTTATCCGCACCGCGAAGGCGAAGGGCAAGCTGACGATGGCGGACTGCTCGTCGCTCGACGACGCAAGGCGGGCGCTTGCCGCAGGCGTCGATTTCGTCGGCACCACGCTCTCTGGCTACGTTGGCGGGCCGGAACCGCTCGACCCCGATATCGAACTCGTCACGGCGATGCGGCAACTCACACCTTTTGTCATCGCCGAGGGCCGCATCCGCTCCCCCGAGCAGGCTCGAGCAGCAGCACAAGCGGGGGCGTTTGCCGTCGTCGTGGGCTCGGCCATCACCCGCACCGAACACGTCACTTCATGGTTCAATGAGGCAATCGACAAGGCATATCACAACGCCCATCGCGAGACGGTGCTTTCCATCGACATCGGCGGAACCAAGACGATGGCAGCGCTCGTCAGCGGCGATGCCGTTCTGGAAGAGATTGTCGTTGCGACCGAACGAGACGCCGGCCCTGACGCCTGGCTTTCGGGCGTGTCTGCAAGCACGGCAACCTGGCGGGACCGATACACACGGATCGGCATTGCGGTGACCGGCTTCATCGAAGGCGGCAACTGGTCAGCGCTCAATCCGGCGACGCTCCCGATTCCCGATCGCTACCCGCTTGTCGACCGCGTTGAGGCCCTGTTTGGCAGGCCGGCTTTTGCCATCAACGATGCGCAGGCCGCAGCCTGGGGCGAATACAAGTTTGGGGCAGGGACAGGCAGTAACCTGGTCTTTCTGACGATCTCGACCGGTATCGGGGGAGGGGTTGTTATCAACGGCAAGCCGCTGTCAGGGCTTGCCGGCCACTTTGGCCTGATCCGGTCTCCATCGCAGGGGCAGGCTGCTTTCGAAGATCAGACCTCGGGCAAATGGATCGCCAACGAGGCGTTGAAGACCGGCCATCCGGCCGATGCCGTCGAGGTATTCGACCGCGCCCGCAACAAAGAGAGCTGGGCGAGCGACATCATGTCCGGTTCGGCTTATCGCGCCGCGACACTGTGCCGGGATATCCAAATGATGTTCGATCCTGATGTGATCGTCATTGGCGGCGGCATCGGCCTGGCCGAGGGCTATCTCGATCTTATGCGCACTCACCTATCGGGCCTGTCGTCGAGGCTTACCCCGCGTCTTGTCGCGGCAAAGCTCGGCCATCGTGCAGGCATCATTGGCGCCGCAGACCTTGCCGGAGAGGGCAAGTAGCGGTGGGCGAATGGCATGAAACCAAACAAAAGAAAGGGAACGACGATGAAATTCAAAATGAGGTCTCTTCCTGTTGTGGCGGCGCTTCTGGCGAGCGTCACGCTGCCGGGCATGGCAAACGCAACTGTAACGGTACTCGGTTGGCCGGGTGGCTCGGAGGAAACCGCGCTCAGAGCCACGGTCGAAGCCTACAACGCCCAGGCCGGCATCGGTGATGCCGATAAGGTGCAGCTGCTGTTCTTCAACCGCGACGGTTTCTTCGACAAGCTGCAGGCCGACATGGCCGCCGGCTCAAATGCTTTCGACGTCAACCTCGTTGCCACCTATTCAATCGGCCGTTACGCGCCTTACATGGAGCCGGTGGAACTGGGTTCGGATGCAGCAAAGGTGTTTGGCGAATCCGTCCTCAAGACGATGCAGTTTGAGGGCAAGCAATATGGCGTGCCCACGGATTTGTCCTTGCACTTCATGTACTATCGCAAGGATTTGCTTGACGCGCTGATGAAGGACGAGGCGGCAAGGAAGACATACGGGGAAATTGCCCAGAAATATCTCGGCAAGGAGCTTCAGCCGAAGGATCCCGACAGTTGGACCTGGGACGATTGGGCAGCAACCTCACTCTATTTCAGCAAGCAGGCAAATCCTGCAAGCCCGGTGCGCTACGGCACCGTGCTGCAGATGAAAAACCTGCTCTTCAACATGATGGTCTTTCAATCCCTGCCGCGGTCCTATGGCGGCGACTGGATGGACAAGGATGGCAAGATCACCGTCGATTCCGACGCGTATAAAGCCGGCCTTGAGCTCTACAAGAAACTTTATGATGCCGGCGCTTCGCCAAAGGATTCGCTCAGCTACGAATACGCCGAGACCAACGCCGCGTATGGCTCGGGCCAGGCGGCGAGCGCGCTGCAGTGGAATGCGGCAGCGGCCGATCTGACCAACGCGGAAAAGTCGCCAGCGGTCGCGGACGTGACCGGCATCGTTGCGCCGCCCGCCGGCCCCGACGGTCGCGCGGATCACATCCACGGCCTCGGTCTCGGCCTCAACAAGAATGCCAAGAACAAGGAAGGCGCGACCAAATTCCTGAAATGGCTGGCAACCGAAGATGCCGCACTTCTTTATGCCAAGAGCGGCGGCTCTCCGGCCCTCTCGCCCGATGTCGTCGCCAAGGTCTCCAGCGAGCGTCCCGATCTCGTCAAGCTCGGCGAGTTCGCCAGCAAGTACGGCTACGTGATGAACGGCGCCACCTCCGCCAACGCTTTGTCGGTTTACGAGCTCCAGGCGAAGGAATTCACGGGCTACTGGTCCGGTCAGCAGGGCCTCGACGAGGCGCTTGCCCATGTCAAGACGGGCATGCAGGATCTGTTGAAGAAGTAAGGCAAACCCGGCGTCAGGTTTGGCCTGGCGCCGGCAATCCGGCGGACCATAATGGCTATTGTAAACCGTGCCGAAGGCAGAGCCTACCTGACGCCGCTTGTGGCGTTCCTGCTGCTCTTTCTGGGCTTTCCTTCTATCGTCAATCTCATCTACTCGGTCTCAACCGTCAGCTTTGAGAACCTGCGCAGTCCAAGCGTCAGCGGGTTCGGCAACTACGCGTCGGTGCTTGCCGATCGGGAATTCTGGCAGGCCGTATCCTTCTCGATGCGCTTTGGCATCCTGACCGCTCTTGCCGAATGCCTGATCGGCCTGTTCCTGGCGATCTTCCTTGCGCCGCTACTTGCCAAGCGATCGTTTCTGATGGCACCGTTGATGCTGCCATTGATGGTGGCGCCTGCGATGATCGGCCTGATGTATCGGCTTGTGCTGCACGAGTTCGCCGGGCCGGTACCCTACTATCTTTTCCTATGGTTCGGTGACAGCCCGGCCTTCCTCGACATCAACAATGCCTTTCGCACCCTCGTTGTCGTCGAGACGCTGCAGTGGACGCCGTTCGCCTTTCTGCTTTTCTACATGGCCTACGTGGCGATACCGCTGGACGTGCGGGAGGCGGCCGCACTCGACGGCGCAGCCTGGTTCAAGATCCTCTGGTGGATCGAACTACCGCTGATGCTGCCCACCCTCGTGATCGCCTTCTTCATCCGCTTCATCGACGGCTTTCGCGTGTTCGACAACGTCTATGCGCTGACCGGCAGCGGCGCGGGCGGATCGACGACATCGCTTTCGATCTACATCTACCAGGCCTTTTTCAAAGGAGGTGCGATCGGCAAGGCAGTTGCTGCGTCCGTCGTGCTGTTCGTCGCATCGCTTGCGGTGCTTTATGGCCTCAACTGGCTTGCCGGACGCAAAAGGGTATAGCGATGCTGAACATTGCTCGTTGGCTCGTCTTTGCGATCGCCGCGCTCGCGATGAACTTTCCGGTCATCGTTACGCTCGTCACCTCGCTGAAGAGTGCGAAAGAACTGTCGATCAATCCCGGCCTATGGGTCGGTCAGCCGACATTCGAGAATTACCTTCACATTCTGACTGAGACTAACCGATTCAACATCTATTCCTATCTCTTCAACAGCACGATCGCATCACTCATCGGAACGAGCCTGGCGATCATCCTTGCCTTCCCGGCAGCCTATGCGATCGCGCGAAGCGATGCGGGCAAGCGCACGCTCTTGCCGATCATCATCAACTTGCGGGCCGTGCCATTGATCATCTTCGCAATCCCGCTTTATATGATGTATCAATGGCTTGGCCTGCTTGACACGCAGCTCGGACTGGGCCTCATCCTGACGATCGTCAATACGCCGCTTGCGCTCGTCATCATGGTCAACGCCATTTCCGACGTGCCGTTGGAGCTCGACGAGGCAGCGAAAGTCGATGGCGCCAGCTCCTGGCAGGTGATGATCATGATCATCCGACCGGTGGTCAGGCCAGCATTGGTGACGACCTTCATTTTCGGCTTCATCACGGCCTGGAACGAGTTCCTCTTCGGCCTGATGCTGACCACCAGCCGGGCCGTCCCGATGACCGTCGGGGCCTCCTTTTTCTTTGCCGCCAGCGGCGGCGGCGTGCAGTGGGGCACGGCATCGGCCGTCATGATGCTCGGCGCTCTGCCGCCCGCCGTGCTGGGCCTTGTCATGTATCGACAAATTTCCGGTTCAATGACCGCCGGTGCTGTGAAGGGGTGATCAGGTAGCAAGCTCTTGGCATCCCAGCAGATGGGAGGCGATATTCACATGAGCGCGCGCACGCCAGACGCTTTCCGGAGCGCGACGGCAAAATAACAGTAATACTTGCCATGCATAGTATCTGTAGGCGCCTTAGCAATCTTGCAAAGTCCCAAAGCAAAATAACTTTACCTGTACCGATTTGATCGCGAAAAAGCTGGCAATTAACAAGTCAGAACGATAGAACTCGCCCTTGGTCTCTATGATTAGCATCCATCAAGTCGGATCCTAATCATTTGATTTAGCTTACTTATTTTTAACGTAAGTATGAGTTGCTCAAACTATATTAGTTTTGGTTAATTTTTATCTATTGCATACAACGTTATTTGCGCTTAGCATCTATGTACCGCGACAACAAAGACGGGTAAAAAACTACGTCTGGTGGGGGTTTCCTTTGACTGTAAGCATGTGTCCCGGCGAAAGAATTCGCCGGAGGGTTTAATTGTGCGCAGACGAGGTTACACATGGAAATTGAACTGAATTCCGTCCGCCTTGCCTCCAAACAAAAAGTTTCTGTTCTAGACAATTACTATCCGAGCACCGAGGCCCCTCGATATCGTGTGAGCATTTTCGGCGCCGGCTACGTCGGTTGCGTCTCCTCCGCATGCCTCAGCAAGGACGGCTTTGCCGTCGTCGCTGTTGATCCAGACCGGTTCAAAGTCGAGCGTCTTGCCGGAGGTGAGGCGCCAATCGTAGAGCCGGGCCTGGATGAGTTGCTGCAGAGCGCCCACGCCAACGACCTGCTGAGCGCAACCCACTCGGCAACGGACGCCATCAACGATACCGACATCTCGTTCTGCTGTGTCGGAACGCCGAGCCTGCCGGATGGCACACTCAACACCAATCACGTTCGCCAGGTCTGCGAAGACATCGGCAAGGCGCTGCGGCACAAGGCCGAGTTTCATATCGTCGTCATGCGCTCGACGATCCTTCCGGGGACCATGGAAGAGCTCGTCATTCCAACCTTGGAAAGGGCCTCAGGCAAGATCGCCGGACGTGATTTCGGCGTTGCCTACTATCCCGAATTCCTTCGCGAAAGCACGGCGATCGCCGACTACTACAAGCCCGGCGCCATCGTGTTCGGGCAGTATGCGGACGACACGCGCTCCATTGATGCGCTCAAGGCTCTTGTCAGCCATATTGGCGTCGCACCGCATGTCATTCCGATGCGCAGCGCGGAGATCGTGAAGTACGCCAACAACTGCTGGCATGCCGTCAAGATCAGCTTCTCCAATGAGATCGGCAATATCTGCAAGGCCAAGAGCATCGACAGCCATGTCGTCATGGACGTGCTGTGCTCCGACACGCGCCTCAACATATCCCGGGCCTATATGAAACCGGGCTTCGCCTATGGCGGCTCCTGCCTTCCAAAGGACCTGCGGGCGTTAACGGCACTTGGCCGCTCAATGAACGTGCCGACACCGGTCTTGGACGCCGCACGCCTTGCCAATGTCGTGCAGATCGAGCACGCGCGTTCGCTGGTCGACGCTGCATCGCATGAAGCGATCGGCTTTATCGGTGTGACCTTCAAGGCCGACACGGATGACCTTAGGGAAAGCCCACTGCTTGAACTCGTCGAGGGTTTTCTTGGCAAGGGCAAGGACGTGTCGATCTACGATCCGCATGTTGCCAGGGATGCGAGCCAGGGCCGCAACTTTCTCAAGCACATCGCGCCGCTACTCCACGACAACATCAAGGATGTCATCGCGAGATCCGAAGTCATCGTGGTCGGCAACAAATACCCGGGTCTCAAGGATGCGATCGAGACCGCTGGTAAACCGGTGACGGTCATCGATCTGGCACGCATCGAAACGCCGGAAAACAAAAACGTCGTCTATCACGGCCTGTGCTGGTGACGTGCTTACGCTGGCCGCTTGGCGTGGCCGGCGCACCTATTCAAACAAAAGCAAAGGGAAGCCGGAGTGCTTCTCACACTGCATTGCATGCATAAACATCGAGGCAGGAACCGATGGCAGGAATGCAATACGCTGACGGCTATGGGCCGGTTGCCGCACCAGTAGATCGTCTACTGGCGTCGTCGCCCGACGGCCGCGACGCCGGATCCGCTTCGTGGCTCGTCACCTGGAGTGAAACCCTTGAAGCGCATCTCGCCTATATTGCTCTGATCCTTAGCATCGCTTGCATTACACCACTCGATAGTCTTGTCAGCGCCCATTCCGGTGCCCTTTTCGGCCTCGGCTTCCTCGCCGTGTGGCGTTACGGTTGGGGCCTCGCGCATTTTGTGCGCTCCAACATCTACCGCTCGATGGTCTTTCCCAAGATGCGCGCCGAGGCCGAGGATGCAATGCGCAAGAGCGCGGCCACCTTGGGCGATCAGCACGTCTTTTTCCTTGTCACCAGTTTCCGCATTGACGGCGACACCACGGCAGCCGTTTACCGCGCCGCGTTCGAAGCCGCAAAGCGTGCACCCGGTGGTGCCACCGTGGTCGCTTCCATCGTCGAAATGGGAGACCAGCGTCTCATCAAGTTGCTCTACAGCCTGATCTGCGGCGAAGACACCAATGTTCGCCTCGTCATCACTCGCATCGCCGGTACCGGCAAGCGCGATGCGCTGGCCTATGCCTTCCGTGCAATCTCGCGACAGGAGCCGAAGGCCGACGATGTGGTGGCCGTCATCGACGGCGACTCGATCGTTCCACCTGATCTTGTCAGCAAATGCGTGGGCTTTTTCCGAGCGGACAACAGCGTCGGCGCACTCACGACAGATGAAGTCTCGTGCGTCCACGGCAAGGCAAAGTTCCATATCTGGTACAGCCTGCGCTTCGCGCAGCGCCATATCCTCATGTCTTCGAATGGGTTGTCGCGCAAGGTGCTGACGCTGACCGGACGCATGTCGATGTTCAGGGCGTCGATTATCTGCAATCCCGATTTTGTCAGGCAGGTCGAATCCGACTACGTCGATCACTGGCGGTTCGGCCGGCTGAAATTCCTGACCGGAGACGACAAGTCGAGCTGGTTCTGGCTGCTGCGCAACCGCTACAAGATGCTCTACATCCCCGACGTTGTCGTTGCGACCGTCGAGGAGCCTCCATCCAAATACTTCCTGCCGGCGGCGACACAACTGATGGTGCGCTGGTTCGGCAATATGCTGCGTACGAATTCACGGGCGCTGGCACTAGGCCCGTCAAGGGTCGGCTTCTTCACGTGGTGGACGATCTTCGATCAGCGCGTCTCGATGTGGACCTCACTCGCGGGACTGGCGATGGTTTTCCTCGTCGGGGTGTTCGAAACGCCCTTCGCCTTCCTCATCTATCTTCTTTGGGTGCTCGCCACGCGCTACCTGCTAACGTTGATGCTGTTCAATTCGCGCCGCCGCGTTTCGGCCCTCTATCCCTTCTTCATCTATTTCAATCAGATCTACGGATCGATCGTCAAAACCTACATTTTCTTCCACCTGAACAAACAAAAGTGGACGCGCCAGAAGACGACGCTTGCAGATAGCCGGACACGCCTTCAAAGCCGCGCGCGCGAAGCTTCGTCAACGCTTGTTCATGTCATCGCGATCGCGCTTTTCATAACGATTGTCGCCCTCGTCCTTGGGCAATTGCCAATTCCAGACGCATCCATACTTGCAATGGCCTACGGGCTGGATCCGATTAATTGAGGGAGTGGCTATGAACGTCGTAAAATTCGAAGCGGATGTACAACGCCAGCACGCACGCTACAAACTCCCGTTGAAATGCGTTATCGACGGATATCGATACAACTGCCTCGACTGGTCGGTCGGAGGCATAGGCGTTGCGACCGGAAAGACGGTCCTGCCCGAATTCAAGACGTTCCCGGTGGACCTTGAATTCCCCTTCGACGGCTTTGTGTTTACGCTAAGGGTCGATGCACAGGTTCGCTATTGCGACCCCGCGAAGGGACGCACGGGCTTCCAGTACATGTCGCTGACGGAGGAAAAGCTCCGCTTTCTGCGCTATGTGCGTGATGCCCATCTGACTGGCGAAGTCGTCACCCTCAACGATGTCCTCGATCTATCAAGCCGCTCCATCGATCCGCGCAATCGCAAGAAGGATTCCGGCTCGCAAGAACCGTCTTCTGCCGAGCGGTACAAGGCAGTGGCCAGGCGGATTCTGCGAATTGGCGTGACGTCGATCCTCGGTCTCGGGGTACTGCTTTTTCTGTGGGGCGCGCTTTATCAGAAACTCTGGACCTTCCGTGCCGACGAGTCACTTGTGACGATCGATTCCGCTGCCGTGATCGCACCATCGGACGGTGTCGTCACCAACATCGTGACACAAGGGGCAGTGAAGGCCGGTGATCCTGTGGCGACGATCCTGCCGACGGCCAACAACCGCAGCATTACCGTGCTGGCCCGTTGTGACTGCATCATTCAGGATGCTCAGGTAGGATTGGACAGCCAGGTCCGAGCCGGACAGCGGCTTCTTTCTCTCAGCATGCAAAACGCCAAGCCGCACGTCGTGGCGATGGTCGATTATTCCCAGGCCTTGCGTCTGTTTAGGGGCGCCCGTGTTCTGGTCGAGCTTCCGCATGGCGAACAAATCTCGAACGCGACCATCCGGGATCTGCCGAAGCTTACAAGCACCAATCTGGAGTCCGGCAACAAGATCCCGATCAACATCGACGTCGGAGACGCAAATCTCTCCTCCATCGTGGGAACGCCTGTAACGGTGCGGTTTGTGCAGTCGCCCTGGACGACCGCGAACCTGCCGGAAAAGCTGAACAACGCCGTCAGCACAACCGGCACAGAGAGCCAACCTGCTACCGAAACCAATGGATGAGGGAGTTGAGGGAGTTAATGCGAATGAGCAAAAAACGATACCTCGCTGGATTGACCGCCTCGGTTTTGACCGCGACCGCCCTGTTCGGCGCAATCGGGACGTATCCTGCATACGCTCAGACATTGGATAGCGTTCAGCAGATCGTCGAGAAAATCCGGCAATCTGTTCTGGATGTCGACAAGGCCAAGACACCTGCCGAGCGGATCAAAGCCTATGACCGGGCCCGCGACCAGCTTGCCGCACTTTCGGTGAGCGCGGAAGGTGGTGACGAGGCTGCCAAAGCGAGCATTGCCGACCTCGAGGCGGCCGGCATTACGTCTGATGTCGTCACAACAGGGACGCTGAGCGCCACGCTTTCAAGCCTGACCGACAAGGGCGCCGACCCGGACGCACGCGTTACGACTAGGCTGAGGATCGACGACCTTATCGACGCCCTATCGGCACCGGAACTCAAAGTATCGGCGCTGGCCGACTATGCGAGGCAGATCGCGAGCGACCACGATGCCGCTTTGACCCTCTTGGAAAGGGCAATCGATGTCAGCGTGCAGATCACCTCGGCTGAAGAGAAGAATGCCGCGCTTAACAACATCGCCCAGGTCGGCGCCTATGTCGAACCGCAGCTGACCTCGAACATCGTCAACAAGGCGGTCGGCGGCATGTGGCCGGCGCGCATGCGTGGCTTTGCCCGCTATGATATCGCCCTGCGGCTGCTCGGCGACAAGAAACTCGGCAAGAAGGAAATCAAGGCCGCCAAATTCGACGACATCTCGGCGGCAGTGAAGGCCGACCTCAAGGCCGGCCGGATAGAGCAAGCCCTGCTGTTTGCTCTCGCCGTCGATCCGGAGTCGTCCGAACACCGCGCGGACACCGTCAATGACGTCCTGAGCGCGGCCCTCAAGGCGAATGCAGTGAACCTGTTCCCGGTTTTTGCCACGAGTTTGGCCGATCGAAGCGATCAGGAGGACCTCATCGTCCGCATCGTCAAGAACCGTGTCGATGCCGACCGCCTGATCGACGCGACCGCAATGACCGACGTGATGGAAACCGGCCCGGGGCTTGCGGAGATCGACTTCACCCTTGCCTCCGAACTCAGTGATCGCGGCCTGGCGAAGATGGCCTCCCAGCAATACGACCGTGGCACGGAGATTGTCAAAGCACTAAGCGGCGATGCGAGGGAAGCGGCGCTGATTGCCGCTATCGGCGGAGCGACCGACCTCAAGCGGTTCGATGATGCCCAAGCCTTCGCAGATCAGCTCACCGACATGAAGGGCGCATCCAATGCCCTCGGCAACCTTGCCAAGGCGTTCGCAGACAGCGACGACTTGAAGAAGGCCGAAGCGCTTCTCCCGAAGATCACCACCCTCAAGGACCGTGAGCAGGCGCTCTCGGGCATAGGCCGCGCCAAGGCGCGAGAAGGAGACCTCGATGCCGCCACGAAGATCGCCGACGAGATAGCAAACGACGAAGACAAAGGCCGCGTGCAGTCGGAAATTGTCCGCGTCTGGGCACGCAATGGCAAGACCGATGATGCCATGGGCCTGGCAAGCTCCATCAAGGAACCGGAGTATCGTGTCGAGGCGCTCCTGCGACTTGCCAAAGAGATATCCGCAAAGGACGGAGCCGAGAAGGCGGCCGATGTCGTGGGCCAGGCGATCTCCTATGCAGGCGGGGTGGACAAGGCAGATAAGCGTGATGACCTGTTCTTCGACATCATTGATTACCTATCGAAGTCCAACCAGATCGAGCTTGCCAAGAAGCTCGTCAGCAAGATTTCCGACGAGAAGCTGAAGGCGAAGGCAGCTGGACGCATCGCGAGCCGGGCTGCGTTGTCAGGTGACACGAAGACCGCTATCGCCTACTTCGACAGCCAGCCTGCGGCCAGCGACGAGCATCTGAAAGCCGAGGTCATGATCGCGGCCGCGAACGATCCGGCCTATGTCAAGACGGCCATCCTTGCCACCAAAGACATTCGCGATCCGATACTGCGTGTGGCCACGTTTCGCGCCATTGCACAGGCGCAGTTGCGCCACCTTGACCGGCTTGGTTGGGGGCTGGGGAAGGGTCAAACGTCAGACTACAGAGACTGGCTGAAGAAGGCATCATTGGAGGCGAGAAACGAAGGGCTGCCCCAGCCCTCGAAGGCCGTCTTCAGCGATGGCCGTATGTCGCTGCGCACGACAGCCGTGATGAGCGCCCCGCTCAGCAAATATGGGTATCCCGACATAAGCAAGACGGCCGCAACGACGCGCTCGATGATACCGCTGCCGACGCCGGGGCAGATCTCAGTAACATTGGGAAACCTCAGTCCTTATGAAAGCAAGTTCATGGAGGACCTTGCAGGCGGATTTACCGGTCTTTCCCATGCCGCGCGCGCGCAAGGGCTTCTCTATCCGCGGATTATCGTCATCCAGAGCGGCACCTATACACTTGGTAGTCTTGCCATGCAGCTGGATAGCGCCGCTGGCGAGCCGTTGGTCGAACGGGAGGGCGATATCGTCACGCTTCGCGCGCCACTGCTCGTTGGCGAGGGCGCCGCCTTGATCCTGTCCGGGCAGGAGGCTTCCGTCTATCGCTTGTCCGCCACCGCTGGCGCCTTTCTCGCGGTCGGCGGCAAACTCTACATTCAGGACACGACCGTAACATCGTGGGATGAGGCACTGCAGAAGCCGCGCAATTCCAGCAAAGACACGCGTGGGGCATTCCGGCCCTTCATCGTCGGCTGGAGCAATTCCGAAATGTATATTGGCGGATCTGTTCTGGATTCGCTGGGATATGCAGCATCGAAGTCTTTCGGACTTACGTTCTCGGCCGGCCCAAAGACAATCGCCAAGGCTCGCGAACAATTGCGAAATCCGACGGGCATTGTCGTCGAGAACTATTTTCATAACTTCGAGTACGGCTTCTATTCCTACGAGGCCGATGACATCTCGCTCATCGGCAACGAGTACGCAAACAACGTCCTTTATGGCGTCGATCCGCACGACCGCTCGCATCGACTGCTGATCGCGCTCAACACCGCGCATGATACCATGGTGAAACACGGCATCATCATTTCCCGCGGCGTCGATGCCAGTTGGCAGGTCGGCAACGTGGTGTTCCACAACAAGGGCTCCGGCCTGATGTTGGACCGTGACAGCGTGGATAACCTTGTCTATGGCAACCTTTCCTTCGAGAACGACCAAGATGGCCTGACGTTCTTCGAGAGTAGCTGCAATCTCGCAGTTGCCAACGCCTTCATCGAGAATGGCCGCTCCGGCGTGCGCATGCGTAACAGCTGGGATATCGGCGTCCATGACAACGCCATCGTCCGCAACAAGCTCGAGGCAATCAGTGGCTACATCAGCGACCTGTCGCTCGCAGAGGATGAGCATAAGCGCGATCTGGTAATGGATCCCTATGTGCCACTGACGACGTTCACTGCGACGGACAACCTGATCGCTGCAAACGGCAAGGGGATAAAGGCTGCCGGCGTCTCGGGTCTCACGCTGGCAAAGAACGAATTCCGCAATCAGGAAGGCCGCCTGCTTGACGGCGACGCACGCCCGTTCGAGGGACATGTGCTGCGATTCAATGGACATCAGGATGTTGCAATCGCATCTAGCTGCCGTCCGCAGCGGCCGGCAAATTACGAATGTGCATTCCGGGAGGCGGGGTTCCTGGGGGAGAACGACGCACTTTTCTTTGACAGCAAAACTTCCGGCAACTGCACGGACGCCCGCGGCTCCGTGCAATTCGAAAGTTTCCATGGAAAAGGAGACAACACTTGAAAAATGCGGCTCATTTTCTCCTCGCGGCACGTAGCGGGATCGCCCTGGTCGCAGCCATTCTCAGCGCAACAGTGTTGCCGAGCTCGACACAGGCATCCGTAAGCCAAGCGGCGAACGGCGGCTATCAAGGGCTGTTTGATGTAAAGGCGCGCAAGGCCTTTCTCGCGCAAAATCCATCATCCGATGCGCGCAAGGCGTGCCTTGCAGTCGATGCCGACGCCAAATGGCTGAACATCGAGGTCATCAAGGGTCTGACGACCACAGAGGGATACGGCACAGACCAGTCTGGCAACCAATACGCATGGGCGGTCATGGTTCTGTCCGGGCGCGCGCTCGCTGGCGATAAACGCGCCGAGGAAATGCTTAAGGCCTTTCTGTTGAAGTGGGCGGACGCCAGTGCATTCTCTGAAACCGAGAAAATTCACGACGCCTACTATGCTCTGAAACGCCTGATGCTGCCGACTGTGGTGGCCTATTCGATCATCCGCGACGGGCTTAGCGATGACGAGAAGCAGAAGCTAATTGTCTGGATCGATCCGCTGGTTCGACGCACCGATCAGATTTTCGAGGGAAGCGTCGACTATAACAATCACCGCTATCTGGCCGACAGCGTCCTGATGGCCTGGGGTAGCCTGACGGGTGACCAGGCACTTTACCAGAAGGGGCTCGACCGCTTTCGCGTTATCCTGGATGACGCCCGCGCCGATGGCAGCCTGCCGCTAGAAACCCGTCGCGGTGCACGCGCACTCTGGTACATGCGCCAGTCGCTGACCAGCATGACCGTCATGGCTGAAATTGCAGCGGGCGGGCAGGACGACTTGTTCGACGCGACGGCGGCCGATGGGAAGCACAAATCCATGTGGACGGTCCTGTCCTACTGGATGAATGGCATGACCAACCCGATCCTGGTCAATGCCTACGCCGCCGAGAACTACATTCCAGGGCCGGAACAGGATTTCATGAAGCCGGATTTCGGCTTCCTGGAAAACCGGGGCAACGGACGCCACTATCTCGCGTTCCTCGAAGCGCTCGCCGTTCATGAGCCGGCAAACTTCACTCAGCGGCGTGCAGGCGCTCTCCTTGAACGAGAAGGAGCAAACGAGCGTCCTCTCATCGATGAATTCGCCGGCGGCAACGCCACATGCTTCTGGAGGCTGGGATGACACCACGCCAGAAGCATCTCTCCGTTTTGCTTGCAGCCACCTATCTGGCCTTCTCAACGCCGATGATGGCCGTCGCCGAACTGACAGCGACGCCGGCCGAACAGGTCGATCTGTTGATACAGCAAAACGACGGCGAGGGACTTCTGAAGATCGCCAAGCAGTTGCGGGGCGGAGTAGCGGTCTCGACCGCCAATTCGCTGAGAGTTCCAAACTTCCCGAAAGCACGCCAAGCCCTTGGGGCCGCCGTGACGTTGCCCGGTGCCAGACAAGCAGAAGCAAAGCTTCTGCTCGCCAAGATGATGCTGGCAGGCGAAGGAGGGCCAGTTGACGTCGATCGCGCGCTCACCCTGCTGGATGACGTTATCAAGACTGGCAATGCCGAGGCGGCCTATGTCCGCGGGCAGAAGCTGGCATCGTTTCCGAACCGCGCTGAGGAAGCGCGCAATAACCTCAATCTTGCCCTTCGCCTCGGTGACGGCGCGGCAGCATTCGAGCTGGCGAAGCTGCCCGGCGCGACACCGGCCGAGGCGGCCGCAATGACGAACTTCGGCCTCAACCTGCTGCGCCAGCGCGCTCAGCGCGGAGATGCAGGCGCCGCCTTCGATCTCGGCGGATATTATCGAAGGCTGTCGGACAAGCCCGAGGATCAGAAACAAGCTCTGGCCTGGTATCGAAAGTCTGCGCAGCTGGGCCAGATCACAGCCGTTGTCTGGGTCGCACGTCTGCTCGGCGAACCTGATACGCCGCTCTTCGATCCTGCCGCCGCTATCGAACAATACCAGGCAGCCGCCACCGCTGGATCGATCGAAGCCGCGCAGGAATTGGTGCGCGACTTTGCCGACGCCGGTCCATTGAACGTCCCGCCACAAGTCTATGATATGTGGATTGCCAAGCTGATCGACGCCAAGGACGCGACGGCGGTCCTCTATTACTCCCGGGCATTGCAGGAAACCGCCGAACAGCGCAGGCGGTCGTCGGACCAACTCTATGAGGCGACGATGGCCGGCGATGTCGCCAATGGTGAAGATCTGATCCGCATTGGCGAAAGCTTTCGCGACGGCGCAAGTGTCGTAATAGACCAGACGCGTGCTGCAAACATTTTCCGGCTCGGGGTCAAGAACGGATCCAATTCCGCTCTCACGAGATTTGCCCATTTGGTTATCGATGCCCCATCGCTGAGAAGCCACGAAAACGTTGAGCTTGCGGTCGAGAAGCTGAACGAGCTAGCCGCGAAGGGAAGCGTCACCGGCCAACTGCTCCTCGGCGACATGTACGCCAAGGGTGTTGTTGGAGAGATCAACGAGACGAAGGCTATTGACCTCTATCTCCGAGCTCTGGCAGCGGCCGAGTCGGTGGAGGTGCTCAATCGCCTGGCGGATGTCTATCTGTCGTCCGCTGATATCAACAAGCGCAAGAAAGCCTTCCCCTATATCCAGCGCGCGTCGCGCGCCGGCAGCGAAAGCGCCATGCTGAAGGAGGCCGAGGCCTATGCCGACGGTGAAATCGTCGGGCAGGATTTCGACCGGGCGGTCACGCTCTACAAGAAGGCGATTTCGCTTGGCGCCACCGATGCCCTCGTCAGCCTGGCGAACCTCTATCTCTCGCGTGGCGGAGAGACCGCATTTCGCGACGCGCATGAGGCCTTCTCCGATGCGATCGCCGCCGGGAACCGGGAAGCGCCGGTTGAAATGGCGCGGTTCCTCAAGGCAAATGGCAAGCTGGACGAAGCGATCGAGCGACTGACGACTGCCGCGCGAAAAAACAACAGCCCGGCGGCCGTTGAGCTCTACGAATATGTGTCCGAGCGGGCCCAAAATCCGAACGTCGGGGCAGAATGGCTGCGCCTAGCCCTGAAGACGGCGAGCGACGTTCCGCGCGAGAAGGTGCATCTGGCGAGCGCCATGCTGATGCCATCGGATATACGCCTGAACCTTCAGGGCGCCTCGATGCTGCGCGAACTCACGGGTGCTAGGATTCCCGGCGCCGCCGTTGCGCTTTCAAATGTCTACATCGAGGGAAAGGGGGATGCCAAAGATGTCCCCACCGGCCTCGAACTCTTGGAGCAGGCCTCACAGAAGGGTGATGTCGATGCACTCCTGAAACTTGGCGACCTCTACATGGATGGCAAGCACGTTAAAGGCGATGGCGAAAAGGCCATTGGCTACTACCGCCAAGTGCTTGCGCTCCATCCCGATGACCCGACCGCCAACATGCGCATGGCACGCGCCTATCGGGACGGGGCCGGCGTGACGCGCAATCTCGCTGCTGCTGCGACCCATCTGAAGATCTCCTCCGATGCAGGAAGCCACATGGCAACGCGCGACCTTGGCCTGGCCTATATGTGGGGCAGCGGTGTCAAAAGAGAAAAAGACAAGGCCGTTCAGCTGCTGCGCACTGCGGCCGAGCACGGCTATGCATTTGCCTGGCATGACCTTGCGGAGACATATGGTGCAGCAATCGGACCTGAGGTCGATGCGTCGCAGAACTTCCGACTGAATATGCGCGGTGCCCGGGAAGGTCATACGTCCGCGATGATCGGAGCCGGCATCGCGCTTTTATCCGGCTTTGGCACCCAGCGTGATCCCGAGGCAGGAATCCTCTGGCTGGAAAGGGCTTCGGCCAGCACGGGATGGGATACTCCCGACGCCATGTACAGGCTAGCCGAGGTCTACAAATACGGCATCGGCGTCGACAAGGATCCGAAGAAGGCGCGCGAATGGGAGCTGCGAGCCGCGAATGCAGGCAGCACCACGGCAATGTTCCATCTCGCCCTGGAACTCGAAGCCGACAACACGGACGCCAGCAAGGCCGAAGCGATCAGGTGGCTGCAGAGCGCGCGCGCGCTGCAGCATGTTCAAGCTGCAAAGAAGCTAAAAAGAATGGGTGCGGGAGACATGTCTTCCGTATCGCTGCAAGGGGTCGAAGACAATGGTGTGGAAGAGTGAGCGCCAACGCAGCATCACATTTCGCAGGCGAATACCCCGCCAGCCGCTGGGAGGTCTGAACCTGCAGGCAAACCGGGAGAGCAATTCACGCGTCCTTGCATGCACGGCGCTGATCGTGCCGGCCCGAAACGACAGTGAAGCTGGGCCGACCCATAACTGGGTCGTCCTGGTCCGAGACGAGATTATCGCGCGGGCACGCCAGCTCGACAGAATGAGATCGGCACAAGACGAGAGTGACGACGGTCCGAAGCAATGAGGTAGCATTTCAATGTCCAACGGAAACGAGATTGGGAGTGCGGCTGTCGGCCGCCGGCTTGGAAGTTTCCGAAGAACCGCGCTCGCCGCAACGCTTGCCTTTTGCACACCCGTTCTGGCGACGAACGCCATCGCCGCCACTGAGACCTTGATCCCTCTGAGCCCGGATTTTGACTACGCGCAGATGTGTGTCACTCCGCCTGCGGTGCCCGCGCCTCGCAACTGGAACCGTTGGGACGGAAAGAGCACCGGCACACTCTCGCCCGACGACATGCTGCAGGATGCGCAAACGCTGTTCAGCCCCTACAGTCTTTATCAGAGAAGCCCGGCGACCGCTGAACGCATTGCCCTCTACCTGAGCCAGGTACCATTTGCCGGAGCGGGTCGCGCACTCCATCTCTACGGCCGCATTCTTGCCGACGACGACAACGCTTCTCTGCGCGTCGATGAAATCATCAGGGTCGAGACGGAGGCGATCAAACGCGGGACGATCGAGGCGGGAACCTTTCTCGGCAGGCTCTATCGCGAAGGCGAGCTCTTACCAGTCGACCTCAAGAAGTCACAGGGATATCTCACTGCGGCAGCAAACGCCGGCGATCCGGCCGCCGAACTCGAGCTTGCGCGTCTCTACTACCGGAATCCACAACTGGCAGAGACTGCCGACGCCAACCGCCTCTATCTGAACCGTGCGATCTCGAAGATGTCCGATAGATTGGGCGCCGGCGATTGCAGCGTCCTGACCGGCTTCGCCGACATCCTGATCGACCCCGATCTGGGGCTCGACGACCAACAGACCTCGGCACAATGGCTGCAGGCTGCCGTGAAACTCGGTGATGTCAGGGCAATGTCAACACTCGCACGCCGATACCTGCAAGACAGCAGTGTCGCCGCCAACCAGCAAAAGGCGGTCGGGCTCTTGAGACAAGCGTCGGCACTCGGGCACTCGGCAAGCCGGTTGACCCTTGCGGATCTCCTGCTTTCAACCCCACCAGATGGAAGCGGCAAGAACGAAGCATTCAAACTGCTGGCTCAGGAAGCGGAGCGCGGCAACCCGCGCGCTTATGAAATGAAGGCCGCTTACTATCGTGGGGCCTATGGGGCCGGAGCCGATCCTGGTCTTGAACTGCAGAGCCTGCAGAAGGCGGCCGTGCTGCCAGACGTCAGCCTCCGCACGATGGAACAACTCGGCATCATCTACGCGCGCGGTAGCGCCGGCGCACCGAATTTCGAACTCGCCAAGCAGACGCTGGTGAAGGCCGCAGATCTTGGCTCTTCACGTTCCGCCTTCGAGCTTTACAAGCTCGCGTCGGGTGAAAAGCCGGCTATAAAGCTCGACAAGGATCCGTTGACATATCTGAGCGCGGCAGCCGACCACGGTCTCGGTGTCGCGATGAGCGAACTGTCATCGCTCTACTTCTGTGGAGCGGGTGTCGAAAAGGACCGTGCCAAGGCGCGTGTCTGGCTCGAGAAGGCGGCCGCGGCAGGTAACGCAGCAAGCCTGCTGACGCTTGCAGACGAGGCATCTGCCAAGCGCACATCTGATGGCAACGCAGCAGCCGCCAAGTTTCTGACGCAAGCCGCCGAGCAAGGCGATGTCGAAGCCATGATGCGGGTCAGCCTGTCTTACCGTGATGGCCAGGGAACGGAAAAGGATGCGGCCGCGGCTAAGACCTGGCGCCAGCGCGCGATGACCGCTGACCCCGGAGTTGCAACACTGACGGAGGCGCGTGCGGCTCTGTCACCTGATGCTCCTGAGAAGCGCGACGCTATAAAGGCGAGAGCGATGCTGGAGGCATCGGCCCCGACCGGAAATCCGGACCTGCTCTTCGAGTTGGCCAGACTTTACATCGACCCCGATCCAACGCTTGAGCCCGATCCCACAAAGGCGACAGCCCTCTTCGTCGAGGCGGCGTCCAAAGGCAGCATCTCGGCAATGCTGCGGCTGGTGGACATGAAGGTTGCCGCCACTGACGGTGGCGGAGCGGATTGGCGGCGATGGCTTGCCCGGGCGAACGCCACAGGCGACTTGCGCGCGCTCCTCAAGCAAGCCGAAATCGAAAGCGATGCCGAGCAGCAAGCGACCATTCTCAAAGCTGCCCTCAGCCGGCCGCTTTGCCTGGACAAGGAAAAGATACAGGTCGCGTTGGCGATACGAACCGTGCCGCAGTTTAAGCAGGACTATCTCGGTCTCTTCGATCAGGTGATCGCCGAGCCAACGAAGGATCCAAGCACGGAATACCAGATTGCCCGTTTCCTGCTGAACGAACGGCCGGCTGAAAAAGCAAAGGCAATCGAGCTCATGAAGGACGCCGCCGAGGGTGGAAAGCGGGAGGCCATGCGCGAGATCGGTCGCATGTATAGCACCGGCGAGGGTCTGCCGGTGGATCAGAAGAATAGTTACATGTGGCTGCTGAGAAGCGCACGGCTCGGCGACGAAGGAGCCCTGGAAAGCCTGGTGACGGAGATTTTGTCGCAACAGGCCACGCTCAACGACCCGTCCAGTGGTGACGAGAAGGTGGAAACATTGCTGCGTGATCTCGCGGCGCAGAATTCACCGCAGGTAGCAACGCTGCTCTCCAGGCTTTATCTGCGGCTCTCCGAAGGCAGCCCTGCATTCACGCAAGCGGCAAAATCATGGACCCTGAAGGCAGCAACGCTCGGGAATGGAGCCGCCATGCTCAACGTCTCCGACTTCTACGCGGCTGGCACCCACGGGTTTGAGCACTCCGATACCAAGAGCACCGAATGGCTTTCGAAGGCGGCGCATGCGGGCTACCGCGGTGCCTTTGAGAAATATGCAATCGCGTTGCAGATCGGCTTCGGCACAAAAGCCGATACCGAAGAGGCGCAACGCTGGCTGACCAAGTCGACTGACTTGGCAAACTGAACAGTCAATGCAGGAGTAGGCGTCATGAAGAGCATCCTACGCATATCGCTGACCGCTCTGATGGCAACGGCAACGATTGCGACCGCCGAGGCGGCAAAGATCGTGAAGCCGACGCCGCGACCCGTGATCGAGACATATGCGAATTGGCAAGAACTGCGGATCGCAAAGGGCTGGCCCGAAGTCAATGCGGCGGTCAAACTTCCCTTGCCCAAGCGCCTGTTGATCGCCACGGCGGCGCTTACCGCACCCGACCGAAAGGTACGCGATCCAAATTATGGCTTCGCCCTTCTGCTTGCTGTCCCAACGTCAAGAGACGCTACACGGCTTCTGGCCAAGGGCATTCTCATGAACGACTACGTCTTTGGGGATAGAACGCCGGCCGTCCTGCGCTCGCTTGCGGCGGAGGCAATGCGTGGATGCAAGAGCTGCGTGGCGGCCTACGGACTGATTCAATACACCGGGCTGGATGTCCCGCAAAATGACGAGGTTGCCTATAAGTGGTACCGATGGGCAGCCGTTGTCGGAAACGCCAAGGGCATCGAAGCAACGTCGCTTGCTCTCGCCGAAGGCCGAGGCACCGCCAAGAACATCTCTGAGGCGAAGAAATGGGCCGCTCGCCTTGAGCCGGCACGCCGGGCAAAGCTCTACACCGAGATTGCCAAGCGCATCGTGCTCAGCAAGACGCCCGAGGATATGGCAGTGAGTTCCGAGTTGCTTCTGCAATCGATCGCGCTCAATCCACTGGACGCAGGCAGACCCGCGAAGCAATTGCTCAATCTCGACTATCCGCCGTCCGTACAAGACGAAGCAATGGCCGCCATCCGGGCGGAGGGGCGAGCAGCTGATCCAAATGCGCTCAAGGTCATGGCGCAGGTCCTGTGGAAGAGGGACAAGCCGGAGGCTGTCAACGAGGCGATTTCAATATTCCAAACGCTGGCGGAACGCGGCAACGCCGACGCCATTGATTATCTTTCACGGGCTCTCGCACGTTCAGATGTCGACAAGAGCAGGAAGGATCTGATCATCGCGAGCCTCCAAACGGCTGCAGCCAGCGGGTACGCATCAGCCTCAAAGGTGTTGGGTGATGCCTACTACTACGGCACGGGCGTTACTGCCTCGCTCGAAACGGCGCAGACCTATCGCGAAAGCGCAGCCAAACAGAATGATCCGGAGGCTCAATACCTTCTGGGCATGATGATGCTTCAGTCAACCGACAAATCGCAGGACGACGCCACAGGTCGACAGTGGTTGGAGAAGTCGGCAGCGGGTGGATATCCGCTGGCGCGTGCCGCGCTCCAAAAGCTGTCATCCAATTGAGCCGAGACACCTTGCTACCACCGAAGCAACGGTCAGCAGCCGGCTAGCGGCTCGAGCTGAACCTTGCCCTTCTTCTTGTCCTTCTTTTCGGAATTGCTCTGCGAGGTGTTGCCACACACCTTGCCCTGCGGACCGCGCTCTGCGCGCACGACCGCTACTCCAACCCTGCGAAACGTATTGCCGTAGACATCATTGTTGATGCCATCCTTGTCGCTGTCCCCACCAAGACGCACCCCCGCGCCGCGCACATTGCTGACGGTGTTGTAGCGAAAGACATTGTTGTTGCCGCGAGAATCGAAGCCGCCAGAGTTCTTGTCCTTCTGGCCGGAGCATTGGTTATGCTCGACGACATTGCGGCTCGATCCTTCCTTGATATCCACGCACTCGTTGCCTTTGGTGTCGATGATATTGTGATGGACGTGATTGGCGTCCGAGGCATCGACGGATCGGTCCGGAGCCCCGTGGGCGCCCCGCTGCTCCGGGGCGGTACCGATGTAGATGCCCTCGCCATTCTTACCGCCGTCTCTGAAGGCGAAATCATAACGGCCGCAATTGCTAATCTGTGAATAGGCAATCTCGTTTCGGCGCGTCTGGTAGCGAAGCCTGATGCACTCCCCCCCGGCATTCTTGACGGACATGTTCAATATCCGCAGGCCCGTTACTCCGTCTCCACGCGTCTTGCCGATCACGTAGATGAGCTTGTCACGATAGCTGCCCTTGGTGTTGCCGGCGCCGAATTTGCCGTCGACGGTGAACCCGCGCAGTTCCGTATAGTCGTGGTTGATTTCGATCACCCTCGACGCGCCTGATCCCTTTATGACCGCGGAGCGAGGACCGGTGATCACGATCGGTTTTCCGGGTCTGCCGTTTCGAACCGTCTTGAAATCCTCATAGTATACTCCAGGTCTCAACCGGATGACGTCACCGGGCTGTGCTCTATTGAGAGCAGCCTGGATGCCGTGCGTTGGCGACGGAGAAACATCAATCGTCGTCGCGAAACTCGCACTGGCGAACGCGGCGCAGCTGCAGAAAACCGATATGCGCGCAACAAGAAAAAACGCCAAAGATCCATGAGTCATTTCGAACCTCTCCGCGATCATCAAAGGATTTAGTCGGCAGTGGAAGCAGCGCTTCTCCAAGGCAAGATCAATGGATGTTCTTGCATCTTCAAATATTCTATCACAAGACTATGTCAAATCATTGGTAGACAACCAGATATTGTCTCTTTTCTCTTCCTGTAGTTCGAAATAACCTTGTCGACCAACATGAGCTAATATAACTTTACATTCCTGACGATGAAGGAGCCGGACCATGTTGAGACTATTCCTTGCTGCCTCCGCCCTACTGTCATTATCCGTGCCCGGCGTTCTGGCCGACAGCCCCTGGTACCAGATTATTCCGGTCCCAAATGCGCCCGGCTGTAAGGTTCTTGCCGACGCTAGCGGTAGGCCTATTCAACAGCGTTACGAAAAAGGCGGCGCGCGCATCTATGCCATCGGCGGCAAGGCATGCCCGGAAAAATTCCCGGGAGAAAGCTACGCCACGATTTCGACCGCGCGATCGATTACGACCGAGGGAAATTTCGCGCGCATCATAACCAAGACGCGCAAACTGGTAGTTACCCGTGGGGGCACGGGCAATAACTATACGTTTGCAATAAACAAGCTCGATGTTCCGAGATAGCAGCGACCGGCAGAACCGATATCTTTGCCGATTGCGCATTTTTTCTCTGGCAACGCCTCGTCGCGCGATCGGCGAGGACTGTCATGTTGTCGCTGCACAACAGCGGATGTTCTGCGACCATGACCGAGAGCTGTTAGGGTGGCATGACCACCACTTGGTCGCGCGGATGAATATCTCAATGTCCACAGCACATATCATGCCGGCATCGTGCCTGCCGCCTATTAAGCACAGCGGTTTCACCAGGATCGACTTCAGCGCAGTTAAGGAAATATGACGCTGTTCTCCATCGAACTTAGTCAACTATACGGATTGATTTCCGCCACCACACCAGGATCCACCCAACATCAAGCAACGCACATATAATACTTCGTTGCTTTACGTATTTAATAAGCTAAATATCCAATTATTAAGAGGAAATACTAACGTAAAATTAATCTCGCGATCCTGAATGCAAAGTATATTCGCCAATAGTCTCAGGCGTTACGCAATAAGGCGTATTCAAGGTTAATTGTTGGGCACGTTTAACTCATGCTAACTATACAGCAGGGTTGAGGGTGTGAATCATGACCATTCCAGTCGAACAGAACTGGGGCCCGCATCTTTCCGTCAAAAGCGACCGGAAATGGTTCGGTTTCAGCAGCATTGCGATTGCCTGCATCGCGGCAACGGTCGATTTTATCGTTCTCCTTGCGGCGAGTGCTGCAGGTCATCTGCTCTACGAGCAGATTGCCTTCGGCACTGTTGCCGACCCTTCGCTTTATGTCGGGATCGGTTTACTCGTGGCGACGATTTTCATGTTGGCGATGTTCAGCGTCCATGCCTACCGACCGAGCGAGATGTTCTCGTTACGCCGCCAGTTGCTGCTGATCACGGCGTTTCTGCCGGCGGCTCTGCTGTTTCTTCTGGCCGTGATCTTGTTCTTCAAGATTAACGCGGAAATTCCGCGTGGCTCGATCATCACAGGTGCAACTCTCTCTTTGGGTGGGCTGATCGCTTTGCGCCTGTTCTGGTATAGCCACCTCAGCAGCGCGATTGCTCGTGCAGCGTTCCCCACCCGACGGGTACTTCTCATTTGCCCAAGCACGATGCCGACGGAATCGGTTGTTCAACGTGCCGCCCTCAGCGGTCTCTCCGTTCGGCATACGATGCGAATTGCCGAAGCCGATCTGGCGCTGGCATCCATGAGCGAAGCCTATGAGAAGAATGGCATAGCCGAAGTGGATGAAGTGCTGGTTGCGTGGAGCGACTATGGAAATTTGCGCGCGCTCGAGGAGTGCCTGACCACTCTGCGCCAATTCTGTGTGCCGGTAAGCGTCATGTTCGGCGGTGTCGTCGGCGACGTCGTCGAAGGCCCTGCGCAAATGGTCGGGGAGCGGCGCGTGTTCCAAACCCACCGCCCACCGCTCGATCTCTATGAACGGGGACTGAAAAGGGCATTCGATGTCGCCTTTTCCATTGCTGCACTGATTGTCATGTTCCCAATTTGTGTTGCGGTTGCCGTTGCCATAAAACTAGACAGCCCCGGACCGATCTTCTTCGTGCAATCGCGAAAAGGGTATAGTGGCCGCGTGTTTCGCATACTCAAGTTTCGCAGCATGTCGGTCATGGAAGATTCCACGGACGTGCGCCAAGCGACACGCAACGACCCGCGCGTCACGCGAGTGGGCGGCTTTATCCGATCGACAAGCCTGGACGAACTGCCGCAATTCTGGAACGTCCTTCGAGGCGACATGTCGGTCGTCGGGCCGCGTCCGCATGCATTGGTGCACGATGATCTCTATGGAGCTCTTATCGCCGAGTACGCATCGCGCCGGCATGTCAAGCCCGGATTGACAGGATGGGCCCAGATCAACGGGTGCCGAGGCGAAACACCGACAGTGGATCGAATGGCTGCCCGTGTTCGCCATGACCTTTGGTACATCAATAATTGGTCATTGTGGCTTGACCTGAAGATCGTCTTTGTGACCATGGTCAGCATGGTTGATCGCAGGAATGTCTACTAGCTGGTCATCGTTTGTGTTTTGCGTTTGTGTGAAGGGTGTGAAGCGATGATTTTGGTGACGGGCGGCGCCGGCTTTATCGGCTCAAACTTCGTTCTCGACTGGTTGGCGCAGAGCGACGAGCCTGTTCTCAATCTCGATGCGCTGACCTACGCTGGCAACAGTGAGAATCTGGCCTCGCTTTCGACAGATGCCAGGTACACCTTCGTCCGTGGAAGCATTGGCGATAGTGCGCTGGTGACGAGCCTCCTGACACGACACAAACCCCGCGCCATCGTGAACTTCGCCGCCGAAAGCCATGTTGACCGCTCGATCCATGGGCCGGAAGATTTCATTCAGACCAACATCGTAGGCACATTCCGGTTACTGGAAGCAGCGCGAGCCTATTGGGGCGGATTGGCGCATCGCGAAGGGTTTCGTTTCCTGCACGTTTCGACCGACGAGGTATTCGGTACGCTGCGAGCGGGTGATCCTGCCTTTGACGAACAAAATCGGTACCAGCCAAACAGCCCTTATTCGGCCAGCAAAGCAGCAGCGGACCACCTTGTTCGGGCCTACCATCACACCTACGGCCTGCCCGTTTTGACCACCAATTGTTCCAACAACTACGGCCCGTTTCACTTTCCGGAAAAGCTCATCCCCCTCGTCATTCACAATGCCATTTCAGGTCGCTCCTTGCCGCTCTACGGCGATGGCCGGCAAATTCGCGACTGGCTCTACGTCAAGGATCACTGCAGCGCAATTCGAAGGGTGTTGGATGACGGCTTGCCAGGACAGACCTACAATATCGGGGGCTGGAACGAGCGAACGAACCTCGAGGTCGTGATGACGCTCTGCGACGTTCTTGACGAACTTAAGCCCAAAGCAGACGGCAGCTCCTATCAGGATCAGATCACGTTCGTGACCGATCGCCCGGGTCATGACCGGCGCTACGCTATCGACGCCCGCAAGATTGAGGCAGAGTTGGGCTGGCGACCAGCCGAGACGTTCGAGACCGGCATCCGAAAGACCGTTCGCTGGTATCTCGATAATCCGGATTGGGTGCACAACGTCACCTCCGGAAACTACCGCAACTGGATCGCGAAGCAATACGCATGAATATCCTGCTGCTTGGCAAGAACGGCCAGGTCGGCCGGGAACTTCATCGAACGCTCCTTGCGCTGGGTGCGGTGACGGCGCTCGAAAGGCGTGACATCGATATGGAAGCGACTGAGACCCTCCCTGCGATCTTGGAGGAACATGCGCCCGATCTTATCGTTAATGCCGCCGCCTGGACGCAGGTCGACCGTGCGGAATCGACGCCGGAGGCCGCTTTCCGGGTTAATGCCGAAGCGCCGCAAATCATCGCTCGATTTGCCCGCGACCGCGGCGCGACGCTGGTTCATTACTCAACAGACTACGTTTTCGACGGCCGGAAAGAGGCGCCGTACGTCGAAAGTGACGACACCAATCCGCTGAACGTCTACGGGCAATCAAAGCGAGCCGGCGAGCAAGCGATCGAAGCGTCAGGCTGCAGGTTCGTCATACTACGGACAAGCTGGGTTTTCTCCGCGACGGGAGCCAATTTCATCAAGACCGTTCTTCGCTTGGCGCGGGAGCGACCGACGCTGCGCATCGTCGCCGATCAATTTGGCGCCCCGACATCAGCCGAACTGATCGCCGACGTTACGGCACTGGCAGTCGCGGCCCATCGCCGAGGGGAATTTGACGGCGGCATCTATCATCTGACGGCGCAAGGCCAAACCAGCTGGCATGAGCTTGCATCCTATGTCGTTCGACGTGCGTGCGAACTGGGGTTCACCTTGCGGACTGATGTTGCCGACATCGAGCCGATTGCGACCGAGGAATACCCCCTGCCTGCAGTGCGGCCGCGGAACTCCTTGCTCAATAGCGATGCACTCGCCGGTCGCCTGGGATTGGATCTGCCGTACTGGAGCGTGCACGTGGACAGGATGCTCGATCAACTGAAGGAACGGGAGCTGCAGGCGTGACTCGAAAAGGCATCATCCTCGCCGGTGGTTCCGGCACCCGTCTGCATCCCGCGACGTTGGCAATCAGCAAGCAGTTGCTGCCGGTCTTCGACAAACCGATGATCTACTATCCGTTGAGCACGCTGATGCTCGCGGGCATCCGAGACATACTGGTGATATCGACCCCGCAGGATACACCTCGCTTTGAGGCGTTGCTTGGAACCGGCGAGCAGTGGGGCATCAACTTCTCCTATGCCGTGCAGCCGTCGCCCGATGGCCTGGCCCAGGCCTTCATCATCGGAGAAGACTTCCTGGAGGGGTCGCCAAGCGCACTCGTGCTCGGCGACAATATTTTCTACGGGCATGACCTGCCGCTCCTGCTGGGTAGCGGCATGTCGCGCGCGAGCGGCGCAACCGTCTTCGCTTACCATGTGCTCGATCCAGAGCGCTATGGCGTCGTCGAGTTCGACGACGCGAACAGGGCTCTGTCCATCGAGGAAAAGCCGTCCCGACCGAAGTCGAACTATGCCGTCACGGGCCTCTATTTCTATGATGAGAGGGCAGTCGACTATGCCAAGCAGCTCAAGCCCTCGGCGCGCGGCGAGCTTGAGATTACTGATCTGAACAGCCGCTACCTCGATGCAGGAAGCCTGACCGTGGAGATCATGGGGCGCGGCTATGCCTGGCTCGATACGGGAACTCACGATTCTCTCCTCGATGCCGGACAATTCATTTCGACACTGGAGCATCGCCAGGGCCTAAAGGTTTCCTGCCCGGAGGAAATTGCGTTTCGAAACAAGTGGATCGACAGAGCTCACCTTGAGCACCTCGCCACCCCACTTGCGAAAAGTGGCTATGGCAAGTACTTGCTGCGACTTCTGAGCGAGGCTGAAGACAGATGAAGGCAACACCGCTCGAAATTGCCGATGTCCTGCTGGTCGAGCCGACAGTCTATGGCGACGACAGAGGATTCTTCTTCGAGAGCTTTAATCAGGCCCGGTTCAATGCGGCCGTCGGCCGCGACGTCAGCTTCGTGCAGGACAATCACTCCAAGTCGGCAAAGGGCGTCTTGAGGGGCTTGCATTACCAAATACGGCGACCACAGGGAAAACTCGTACGCGTTGTGGACGGCACTGTATTTGATGTTTCCGTCGACATGCGCAAAGGCTCGCCGACCTTCGGCAAGTGGGTGGGAGAGATTCTGTCCGCTGACAACAAGCGGCAACTCTGGATCCCCCCCGGCTTCGCCCACGGCTTTCTCGTTCTTTCCGACTCCGCGCAATTCCTCTACAAAACAACAGATTTCTACTCGCCGGAAAACGAGCGGGCAGTGATCTGGAATGATCGTGCTCTGAATATTGCTTGGCCGATCGAGGGCGCACCGCTTCTTTCTGAAAAGGACGCGATGGCGTCGACATTCGAGCACGCCGAGCTTTTCCTCGATTAAACGGATAGCTGAAGGCGATCTTTCCATAAACTCTTGAAATCGCTTGAATGTTTTGCCATCTGCCGTGGGCGGCGAGGAGAGGATGTCCACGCGTTCGATCACATTCTCAGCGTGTTGGCTTCTCGGGCGCTCACACAAACGATCGCCTGGCAGCGGTTGGCCTTTATCCTGTTTGTAACTGTCGTGCCGGTCAGGCTACGCCCGCGGATGATCACCCAGTATGGCAAAATCGATCGGAGCAGCGGCGGGGCCTTCGCAGCCATGGCCCGCGCTGTTTACCTTCGCCTTGAATTGAAGGGCGCCAGCGCCTGCCCGGTATGAACGACGCTTTCCGGAAACGTTTTAGTATGGCAGATAAGGAGGCGCAGCGTTCAATCGGGGAGGTAGATTGCCGCAGATGAAGGGAATTCGCCAACTCGCAAAGCATCTCGATATCTCGATCGGGACGGTTTCGCGCGCGCTGAATGGCAGGCCTGACGTCAATGAAGAGACGCGCAAACGCGTGCTCGCGGCCGCCGAAGAGCTGGGTTATGTGGCAAACCAGTCCGGACGCAGCCTCCGTCAGGGAACCACAAACGTCATCGGGCTGATGATCGAATCCAGCAAGGAAACGGTCGAAAACAGCGACAACTTCTTCCTTGGCGTTACCGGCGGTCTGCAGAGCGTGCTTTCCCGTCACAAGCTTGACCTGCTGATGCTGCCATGTCCGAACGACGAGGACCCCCACGAATATCTGAAGCGGATGGTCGCGCGGCGGATCGTCGATGCGATGATCATTTCGGCCACGCAGCGCGTCGACAAGCGTATCGACCTTCTGGTCAAGGCCAAGATTCCGTTTGTCGCGCTCGGGCGCAGCACGTCCGGCGGCAACCATACCTGGATCGACCTTGACTTCGAGGGCGTCGCCGCCTGCGCTGTCGATCGGCTCGTGTCCAAAGGACACCGCCGTATCGCCATCGCAGCGCCATCGAACGATATCAATCTTGGCTATATCTTCGTCGACGCCTATCGCCAGTCACTCGAGCGGCACGGCATCGCCTACGATCCGTCGCTCGTCATCCGCGTCAAATCAAGCGAGCAGGGCGGCTACCAGGCCGGTCATGAACTGCTACGGCTCGACAGCAAGCCCACGGCGATCATCCTGATATACGAGCTCATGGCGATCGGCCTCTATCGTCGCCTGAACGAAGCAGGCATTGTGCCCGGTCGCGATCTCGCCGTCATTGGCTTCCGCGAGGAACCGCGCGGGAAATTCCTGCAACCATCGCTGACCTGCTTTCGCATGTCACTGCGCGATCTCGGCGTCGAGCTTGCTGAAACCTTGCTGGCGACAATGCCGGCCTATGCCGAGCACTACCCCAAAGGTGCACGCAACACGATCTGGCCACTCGAACTTGCCCCAGGAGAAAGTGACGCCTTTTCGCTTGGCGCATAGCCAGGCAAGCCTTTCGTTCCTATCAAAATACGAAGATGCGACACTTTAGCGATCCCGCGTTGCCGGCTCTCTGTACGAAGATGAGTTCCACCGACAGAAATTCGAACGAACTTTTTTATGCTGCGGTGCGGCAGGCATTTGCCTAAGCGCCCGCGTTTTCAAGTGTTTTTCGCAGCATTTCTGTAAAAACTAGATGGCATTGACAGCAGGAAACGTTTCCGCTTAGTATCGTAAACGTTTACGGGATGCGTTTCGGGAGGAAAACCGGAAACGATCCACCGGAGGAAATCGTGATTTTGAATGCCGTTCTATGCGGGTGCGGAGCCATGTCCAAGGGTTGGTTGCGCGCCATCAAGGAAACCCCGGCTCTTAAAGCCGCCATCGAGGTCAAGGGCCTCGTCGACGTCAATCCGGCAGCGGCCGAAGCACTCGCCGCCGAATTCGGCCTGAAGGGCGCCGTCATTGGCACCGATCTTGCCGACGTCATTGCCAAGGCCAAGGCCGACATCGTGTTCGACGTCGTCATTCCGACGGCACGTTTCAACGTCGTCTCCACGGCGCTGAAGGCCGACTGCCACGTTCTCAGCGAAAAACCGATGGCGACCTCGCTTGCCGAAGGGGCCGCACTGATCGATCTCGCTGCCGAGACCGGCAAGATCCACGCCATCATCCAGAACCGCCGCTTCATCTCGGGCGTGCGCCGCATGCGCCGTTTCATCGAGAGTGGAGCAATCGGTGACCTGACCGCGATCCACTGCGACTTTTTCCTCGCCCCACATTTCGGTGGTTTCCGCGAGGAGATGGACAACGTCCTTTTGCTCGACATGGCGATCCACACCTTCGACGCCGCCCGCTATGTCGCCGACAAGAAGCCACTTGCCGTTTATTGCGTCGAACGCAATCCGAAAGGCTCCTGGTACAGGCACGGCGCCTCGGCCAATGCGACCTTCGAGTTTTCTGACGACGTCGTCTTCACCTACCGCGGCTCCTGGTGCGCCGAAGGCGAGCGCACGAGCTGGGAAAGCGAGTGGCGTCTCGTCGGCTCCAAGGGCATGTTGACCTGGGATGGCGGCGACACGTTCAATGCAGCGGTTGTCGGCAATGAGCCCGGCCTCCTGCATGGCTTTACGCCCGTAAACGTTCCCGAGCCCGCGCACGAAGAAGAAACGCATGGTCATGCCAGCGTCATTGCAGGCTTCGTCGAGGCGATCAAATCAGGCAAGCGGCCCGAAACGGCAAGCTCCGACAATATCAGAAGCCTGGCCATGGTCTTCGGCGCGATCGAAAGCGCCAAGACCGGCAAGCGCATTGAAATTTCAGCATAAGGATTAATGACGTGAGCAACCCCGCCAAGTCCATTCGCATCGGTACCATGGTCAGCGCCTCCAAGGGCGGCGCCGACAAGCGCATCGGCCAGATTGCCGATATGGGCTTTGAGAGCTTCGAACCCTTCTTCTGGCAGACGACGAACGGCCAGGATCTTGCCGAACTCGGCAAGCGCTGCGTCGATGCCATTGGTCATCGCGACATTACCATCTCCACGCTCGGCATGTTCGGCAATCCGCTGGAAACGACCGATATCGACCTGCAGACGCTGCAGGGCTGGAAGGACTGCATCGACAACGCACACCACTTCGGCGCAACCTGCATTGCCGGCTTTACCGGCCGCATTCGTAACAAGCCGCTGACCGACAGCCTGTCACGCTACAAGGAGATCTGGAGCGAGCTTTCAAAGCGTGCCGCCGACAAGGGCGTCAAGATTGCTTTCGAAAACTGCGCCATGGATGGCAACTGGGCGACCGGCGACTGGAACATCGCCCACAACCCGGACGCCTGGGAACTGATCTTCAACGAGACGCCGGACGATCACATTGGCCTTGAGTGGGAGCCTTGCCATCAGATGGTCTATCTGATCGAGCCACTGCCACAGATCCGCAAATGGGCCAAGAAGATCTTTCACGTACATGGAAAAGACGCGACGATCCGCTGGGACGTCATCAAGGAACACGGCATCTTCGGCAAAGAGAAGTTCGTCTTCATGCGCACGCCGGGCTTCGGCGACAGCAATTGGACGGACATTATTTCCGAACTGCGCCTGGCCGGCTGGTCCGGTTCGATCGACATCGAAGGCTGGCACGACCCGGTCTATCGCGACGACTTGGAAATGACCGGCCAGGTCTACGCACTGAACCATCTCAAGCATGCCCGGGGCAGCGACTTCGTCGTCGATCCGGTCTGATGACATCGTGGCCGGCGAGGAGGAATCGCCGGCTTGCGATAGGATAACCACAAAGGAGGAGAACTATGGGTATCCGCAAGTTTGCAATGATCGGCGCCTTGGCGCTCGCAGGCGTCTCTCTCTTCGGCCTGGCCGCCAAGGCCGAGGACGTCACCTTGACCGTCTGGTCGCTGGACAAGGACATCCAGCCGGCGCCAAACCTCGTCAAGGAATTCAACGCGCAGAACAACGGTATCAAGATCGAATATCGTCTGATCCAGTTCGATGACGTCGTCACCGAAGCCATGCGCGCCTATGCCACCGGCCAGGCCCCCGACATCATCGCGGTGGACAACCCCGAGCATGCCATGTTCGCATCGCGTGGTGCCTTCCTCGACATCACAGACATGATCAAGGGATCGTCGGTCATCAAGCCGGAAAACTACTTCCCCGGTCCGCTGAAATCGGTCGAATGGGACGGCAAGTACTACGGCATTCCGAAGGCGACCAATACGATCGCGCTCTACTACAACAAAGATATGTTCAAGGCGAAGGGTCTTGATCCGAACAAGCCGCCGCAGACCTGGGACGAGCTTGTCGAGGATGCGCGCAAGCTGACCGACCCGGCCAAGAATGTCTATGGCCTGGCCTTCTCCGCCAAGGCGAACGAGGAGGGCACCTTCCAGTTCCTTCCCTGGGCCCAGATGGCAGGCGGCGGCTATGAGAACATCAATGCCGAAGGCGCGGTCAAGGCACTGGAAACCTGGAAGACGATCATGGACGAGAAGCTTGCTTCTCCCGACACGTTGACCCGCGGCCAGTGGGATTCGACCGGCACCTTCAATTCGGGAAATGCCGCCATGGCGATCTCTGGTCCCTGGGAGCTCGATCGCATGATGAAGGAAGCGAAGTTTGATTGGGGCGTTGCCCTGCTTCCGGTTCCAAAGGAAGGGGCCGAGCGTTCTTCTGCCATGGGCGACTTCAACTGGGCGATCTTTGCCAGCACGAAGCATCCGGCCGAAGCCTTCAAGGCACTCGAGTACTTTGCCTCCCAGGACGACAAGATGTTCAAGAACTACGGCCAGCTTCCGGCCCGTTCCGACATCACCATCCCGGAGACCGGCGAGAAGCTGAAGGACGAGGCGCTGAAAGTCTTCATCGAACAGCTGAAATACGCCAAGCCGCGCGGCCCGAACCCGCAATGGCCAAAGATCTCCAAGGCGATCCAGGACGCCATCCAGGCTGCTTTGACCGGTCAGATGAGCCCGAAGGACGCACTCGATCAGGCGGCCGACAAGATCAAGGCTGTTCTCGGCTAGTACCCCCGCGCATAACCGGATGGCTTTCGGGCCATCCCACCATTTCCTCCCGGCAGGGGCTGTCTCGCAGCGCAAGCTCAAGACAGCCCCGTTCGGAGTATTGGAGGACCGATGAAACGGATTCTTTCAAGTGTCAGGGACGGCCGCGGCTTCGACATCACGCTCGTCGCCTTTCCGCTGACGTTCCTGTTCCTGATGGCGGGATTGCCGCTAATCTACAATGTGGTGATGAGCTTCCAGGAGGTTGACATGTTCAGCCTCGGAACCTTTTCGCGTCCCTTCGTCGGCTTCAAGAACTATACCGATCTCTTTGCCCAGCCGGAAACGTGGCCGATCCTCGGCAATACCGTGATCTTCGTGGTCGGCTCGATCGCGGGGCAGTTCCTGATCGGATTCGGTCTTGCGCTGTTCTTCTGGGTCAATTTCCCGGGCGCCTCCTGGCTGCGCGGCCTGTTCCTCGTCTCCTGGGTCATGCCCGGCCTCGTTGTCGGTGCGATCTGGAACTGGATCCTCTCGGGCGATTTCGGCGTCCTCAACTTCATCCTGAAGGAGAGCGGCATCATCGGCAGCAACATCTTCTGGCGCTCCGATCCACACTTTTCGCTCTATGCCGTCATTATCGCCAACGTCTGGCTTGGAACGGCCTTCAACATGATCCTGCTATCGGTCGGCCTGTCCGGTATCCCCGGCGACCTCTATGAGGCGGCCGAACTCGATGGCGCCAATGCCTGGCAACGCTTCTGGACGATCACGCTGCCGATGATGCGTTCGACAATCGGCGCCATCATCGCGCTTGGCCTGATCTTCACGCTTCAGCAGTTCGACCTCTTTGCCGCGATCACGTCCGGCGGTCCGAACAACTCATCCAACGTCACGCAATACTGGGCCTGGGACTTATCCTTCCGTCAGTACGATTTCGCCAAGGGCGCGACCATCTCCGTCATCATGATCGTCTTCGTCATGTTCGCCTCGGTCGTCTATGTCCGCTCCACGCGCCATGAGGTGCGCGGATGAGTGAGACGACACGCAACCGCCTTATGCTTGTGATCGCCATCGTCATGGCGGCGATTTATCTGTTCCCGCTCTACTGGATGTACGTCACGGCCATCAAGGGCGGGTCGGAGATGTTCGCCACGCCGCCAAGCTTCTGGCCCGGCGATCCGCAATGGGGCACCTTCGGCTATGTCTGGGAAAGCCGCAACATGGGTCGCTATCTCTGGAACTCGCTGGTCATCGCCGTCGGCGCCGTTACATTGATTACCGTTCTCGGCGTTGGTTGCGCCTATGTTCTGGCGCGCTATCGCAACGTCTGGGTGGATGTCGGTCTCTTCCTGATCCTGATGCTGCAGGTCCTGCCAGCGTCGCTGATGGTGACGCCGATCTTCGTCGGATTTTCGCAATTCGGTATGCTCGACTATCCACGCCTTGCCGTCATCATCGCGATTGCTGCCAAAAGCATGCCGTTCTTCGTCGTCCTGGTGCGCGCCACCTTCATGGCGGTGCCGATGGAACTCGAGGAGGCCGCGCTCGTCGACGGCAACAGCCGCGTCGGCGCTTTCTTCAATATCGTGTTGCCGCTTGCCCGCAACGGCATTTTGGTCAGCGCCATCCTGATCTTCATGCAGGCCTTCGGCGAGTTCGTCTATTCGAAGTCGATGATCCAGGCGGTCGAACTCCAACCGGCGAGCGTCGGTCTCAACTCCTTCATGGGACCGAACACCAACGAGTGGAACAACATCATGGCCTACGCCACGATGTATGTGACACCGATCCTTGCCATCTTCGTTCTCTTGCAGCGCCGCATCGTATCCGGCCTCACCTCTGGAGCCCTCAAATGACCAATCAGATCGAGCTCAGCGGCGTCAACAAGCACTACGGCGCATTCCATGCCCTGAAGAACATCAACCTGTCGATCGCAAAGGGCACCTTCGTCGCACTCGTCGGCCCGTCCGGCTGCGGCAAGTCCACCCTTCTTCGTTCGCTTGCGGGCCTTGAAAGCATTTCCGAAGGCGAGTTGAAGATTGCCGGCCAGCTGATGAACAACGTGCCGCCGCGCAAGCGCGACGTCGCCATGGTTTTCCAGTCATACGCGCTTTATCCGCACATGACCGTCGAGGAGAACCTGACCTACAGCCTGCGCATTCGCGGCGTCGCCAAGGCTGAAGCCCGCAAGGCGGCGCAAGAGGTTGCGGCGACCACCGGCCTGTCGCATTTGCTCAAACGTTACCCGCGTGAGCTTTCGGGCGGCCAGCGCCAGCGTGTCGCGATGAGCCGCGCCATCATCCGTCATCCGAAGGCATTCCTGTTCGACGAGCCGCTCTCCAACCTCGACGCAGCGCTGCGTGTTCACATGCGCAAGGAAATCCGCGCGCTGCACGATCGGCTGCATGCAACCTCGGTCTACGTCACGCATGACCAGATCGAGGCGATGACGATGGCCGACCATGTTGTCGTCATGCGCGAAGGCGTGATCGAGCAGCAGGGCAAGCCGCTCGATCTCTACGACAAACCCGCCAACAAGTTCGTTGCAGGCTTCATCGGCTCTCCCGCCATGAACTTCATCCCGGCGGTCGTCGCCGAAGACGGCAAAAGCCTGACGATCGATCTTGCCAGCGTGAAGCACAAGATCGCGACCGACCATCAGGTCCAACCGGGGCGCAAGGTGACCGCCGGCATTCGTCCCGAACATATCGGCGTAACGGCGCCGGGGCAGGGCACTTTCGACGTGCCAGTGGCAGTCGTCGAATCGACCGGCTCATCAACCTTCGTCACGGCTGCGACGACACCCGAATTGACCATCGTCGAGACGGGTCGCGGCATGGCACGGGCGGGCGAGACAATCGGCGTGACCATTGATCCCTCACAGCTGCATCTCTTCGACGAGACGAGCGGCGTGCGACTTTGATCGATATGGCGGCCGGACCCCGGTCTCGGCCGCCGCGGCCGGTCCTTATCGTCCGCCTTCGATCTTGCGATGCCGCTGGTTGGTGCCGCCGGCGCCATAGGGATAGTCGGCCACATGAGGTTGGCTGACGTCGCTCAGCTTGGTCATCTCCTCGTCCGAGAGGGAGAGCTTCGCCGCGGCGAGATTGTCCGCGAGCTGTTCACTCGTTCGTGCTCCGAGAATGACCGACGTCACTGCCGGTCGCGCGGCTGTCCAGGCAAGGGCGATCTGTGCCATGCTGGCACCACGAGCCTTGGCGATCGCCTCCACCGTCTCGATGATCGCCCATGTCCGCTCCTGCGCATTCCGCTGCGCATAAGATTCCATGCCCCGGTTCGGGTTCTCCCCGAGACGGGTGGCACCCGTCGGCATATGGTCGCGCCGGTACTTACCCGTCAACCAGCCGCCGCCGAGCGGTGACCACGGCAGCAAGCCCATGCCGGCATCCTGGCAAGCGGCTACGATCTCAAATTCGATGTCGCGCACCAAAAGGTTATACTGTGGCTGCAACGTCACCGGCCGGGTGTAGCCGCGTGCCTTGGCAATCTCGACGGCCTTGGCGATCTGCCATCCGACATAGTTGGAGAAGCCGTAATAGCCGATCTTGCCGGCGCAGACGGCATCATCGAGAAAGCGCAGCGTCTCCTCGATCGGAGTCAATGCGTCCCAGGCGTGCATTTGATAAAGATCGATGTGCTCGACGCAAAGGCGCGCAAGCGAGGCATCGAGCGCCTGGTTCAGATGGCGGCGAGAAAGACCGATGTCGTTCGGACCTGGCCCCATCGGGAACCGTCCCTTGGTCGCGATCACGGCCTGCTTGGCTTCCGTCGGCCGCGCCTTGAGCCATCGCCCAATGATCTCTTCCGACTTGCCGGCACTATAAACATCAGCGGTGTCGATGAAGTTTCCGCCCCAGGCAAAATAGTCGTCGAGCAGTTTATGCGAAGCAGCTTCGTCAGCCTCCGCACCGAACGTCATGGTGCCAAGGCAGTAGGCGGTGACGACTGCACCGCTATGGCCAAGCTTGCGGTAATCCATGGAAGATCCTCCTCTTCGAATAGTGGCGTTGCTTAGAAAGGTTTGATCCTAGGTCGCTGAACCGTTCGTCGTTGTCTCTTCGAGCACGGCGTCCGGAATGTCGTCGAAGGACGCGTAGTTCAGGTTATAGAGCCGCGAATAAAGCTTGCGGTTTCTCATCAGTTCCTGGTGGTTACCGCTTTCGATCAACTCACCGTTCTGCAGGACGATGATGCGATCGGCCTCCCTGATCGTGGCGAGGCGGTGGGCGATAACAAGCCCCGTGCGGTTTTCGAGCAGCTTGACCAGCGCCTTCTGGATCAGCATTTCCGTATAGCTGTCGATATTGGCCGTCGCCTCGTCGAGGACCAGTATTTTCGCGTCGGCCACCAGCGCACGGGCAAAGCTCAAGAGCTGACGCTGGCCGAGCGAAAGGTTGCCGCCGCGTTCACCGAGCATGCTGTCGTAGCCCTGCGGAAGGCGCATAATGAAGTCGTGAGCGCCGACGGCCTTGGCCGCCTCGATGACCTGTTCGCGGGTCGCTTGCGCCTTGTGATAGCGAATGTTCTCAAAGACCGTACCGGTAAACAGGAATGGCTCCTGAAGGACCATGGCGATCTGATCGCCAAGCGAATCCTGGGTCAGTTTGCGCACGTCGTGCCCGCCGACCAATACCTGTCCCTGCTGAACGTCGTAAAAGCGATGGATCAGCGACATGCAGCTCGACTTGCCCGAACCCGTCGGCCCAACAAGTGCGACCGTCTCGCCCGGGTTCACCTTGAAACTGACATGCTTGAGAACCGGATGCTTCGGATGATAGCCGAAGACCACATCGCGAAATTCCACTGACCCGTCCATGTCGGTAGACAATTCCTTGGCATCTGGGGCGTCCTTGATCTCGACGGGCACGTCGAGAACTTCGGTCAATCGCTGACCGGAGGCCATGGCGCGCTGCATCACCGAGTATTGCAACGTCAGCGAGCGGATCGGGTCGAAGAAGCGCTGGATATAGAACAGGAATGCAACAAGGACGCCGACATCGAGTGCTTGGTTCAGAACACGCGCGCCCCCGACGACGATGACGAGCGCCATGGCGACACCGGTCAGCGAGTCGACGATCGGCACCATCACCTGGGCATAGCGTGCCGCTGTCAGGTGCGTCTTCAGATTGGCCTTCGCTTTGTCGTCATAAAGCATGAAGTTGACGCCCTGGCGGTCCATGCTCTGGACCGCTCTTACGCCGTGGATCGCCTCGGCCAGCGCTCCGTTGGCGACGGAATTGGTCTCGTGCGCTGCCATGAAGGACTTGCGAGCCAGAGGCAGCCAGAAAAGCCGCACGACAAAAAGGATCGGCAGGACCGAGAGCGTCAAAAGCCCAAGCTTGAAGTCGAGGTAGAGCATCACGAAGACAATGCCGAAGAGCAGCGCGATATCGCCGACCGACAGGACGGAGGTTTCCAGGAACTCCTGCATCGAATTGACGTCGCCTTGCAGGCGCGACATCAGGCGGCCGACCTCGGTCTTGTCCATAAAGGAGAGCGAAACCCGCTGCAGGTGCGAAAACATCGCCTTGCGGATGTCGAAGAGTACCTCTTCCGCGACATTGCCAACCAGCGTCTCCTGCGCATAGCTGGCGCCGTAGTTGATCAGGATCGCCACAAGAAACGTGACCATCGCCCATGTCAGCGCCGAATGGCCCCCTTGCGGCTGCATGCCGTGATCGATCGCGTAGCGGATGATCAGCGGGATCAACAACTGCATCGCCGTAAAAGTCAGCACGGCGGCCACCGAAAGCCAGACTTGGCGGCGGTAGGGATGCACGAAGGCCCAGATTCGCTTGACGATGTTGCCGTCGAAGGTCTTGCCGAACATCTCCTCCTCGACGCGATGGGAGCCGACAACTGCGCGTGGCGGCCGGCGTCCATCCTCGCGAACGTCGGGGCGTTCGGTTTCCAGTTCCTCGGCCATCTATACTCCTCCCCAGGCGCTGAGGGCCTCGTCGCCCGGCCGCACCTGTAGATCGTAGAGCGCCTTGTAGCGCCCGCCCGCGGCCAGCAACTCCTCGTGCGTGCCGCGCTCGACGATTTCTCCGTTCCAGACGAACAGGATCTGGTCGGCATGCATCAGCGAGCTCAACCGATGAGCGACAATAATCGTCAGGCGATCGGCTGCATACTTGCGCATCGCAGAGCGGATGCGCTGTTCGGTTGCCGCATCGATCGCCGCCGTCGAATCATCAAAGATCATGACGGCAGGTTTCAGCATCAGCGCGCGGGCGATCGACAAACGCTGGCGCTGCCCTCCCGACAATGATACGCCGCGTTCGCCAACCACCGTGCCGTAGCCCGTTGGCAGGCCAAGCACGTAGTTGTGCAATTGTGCGCTTTCGCTTGCGCGCTCGATGCGGCTTTCCTTTGCCCAAGGATCGCCGTAGGCGATGTTGTTTTCGATCGAGGTCGTGAACAGGAAGGAATCCTGCTGGACAACGGCGACCGCGCGACGAAGCGACTGCAGCGTCGCCTTGCGGATATCCTGCCCGTCAATGGTGATCTTGCCCCTCGTGACGTCGTAAAACCGCGGGATCAGATGAGCAAGCGTCGACTTACCGCTGCCGGGCGGCCCGACAATGCCGATCGTCTCGCCGCGTTTTGCTTCGAAGGAAACATTGCCCAGCACCTCGTGCATCGGCGAGCTCGGATAGGCGAAGCTTACATTCTCGAAGCGTAGCGTCCCATCGGTCAGCACCAGATCCTTGGCGTCAGGCGCATCGCGCACTGCAATTTCGAGGTCGAGCAGATTGAAAAGCCTCGTGCCGCAAGTTGATGCGCGCGCGAAGGCATTGACCATGAGGCCAAGCTGGCGGACCGGCATCTGCAGGATCGTCATGAAGGTCAGGAACGACGCGAGCGTGCCGACCGTGATCTCGCCGGACATCACCTTGCCGCCGCCAACCCAGAGCACGAGACCCATGGCTGCAAAGAAGGAGAAGGTCATGGCGCTGGTATTGACCACACGGATTCCGACGCGCTGGTGGGCAAGCGTCAACGCGTTCTTCGAGGCCCTCTCGAACTTCATCATCTCGTGCGCCTGCGCGGCGAAGGCCCGTACCACGCGGATGCCTCCGAGATTTTCTTCCATGATGCGCGTCAGCACGGACAACCGCTCCTGCAGGTCGAGCCAGGTCGCGCGCAATCGCAACTGCGTGACCGAAGAACGCCAGCCAACGAATGGCACGAAGCTTAAGGCAAGCAAACCGAGAACGACGTCTGTGGAAAGCAGCATATAGGCGCCGATGCCAATCAGCATCGTCAACAGCACCATGCGCACCAGCGCCGTCGAGAAATACATGCGGACACCTTCTAGGTCGAGCAGACCGACGGTAATCAGATCGCCCGAGTGGACGCCGTCATGAAAACTGAAGGATAGGCGCTGAATTTTCTCGTAGCAGGCAAGGCGTAGCTCGTAACCGACATGGTGGCCGACGCTTTCGCTGTAATAGTTCTGGATCATCGTAAAGATGCCACGTAGGACGCTGGCGCCGAGCAGCATCAGCGCGGTCGTCAGCAGCGCATCCTGTGCAAGTTGCCCTGCTTGACCGCCTTCCATCGCGATCTGCGTGTGGTCGACAGCCTGGCCGAGCAGACGCGGGATCATCAGCTGAAAGGTGGAGGCCACAAGGGTTGCGCCAATGGCCAAACCGGATTGCCAAGGATGGCGAAATGCCATGACGGTGATGCGGACCAGCGTAAAGAGGCCTTTGCCCCAGCCTGCCGCAATCGCCTTCGCCATCGAAGCCGAGGGCTTCGTCGCGCGTGTTAAAGCATCGCTGCTCACGGGTAATGTTCCAAACAGAGGTGTGGTCGGACGCTGGTCCGGAAAGACGAAGAATCCATCAAGGGATTGATTAGCGCCCTTACTTTTGCCGATTCCTTTCGGCCCTTCAAGTCAAGAATTCACCAATTGGTTATTTTATCGTGAGCCTGGCAAAGACGAAGAAACGGCACCGATACGGCGATATTTGGCTCGAAATATCCAAACAATTTCCGTTCGTTATCGCTGGAGGACTGTGGGGCTTGGAACAAAAGACTTGCCTAAATCGTCTTTTGGAGCTTTCATACACGACCAGTTTGATAGACTAATAGGCGGTTCAAAACTGCGTGAACCAGCTCAACGCGCGAGCGATTTTTCCCGCGTTGAAACCAATCGAGACACGATGCGCGAGGTCGCAGGGGAGTTGAGATGACGGTTCAAGGGCTTTTTTCCTCGAAGTCAACAGCGGCGGCACAGATCTCCGCCATGCCGCGTTTTGCCATTGTCGGCCGCGGCTTTTCCGGAATGATGATGGCGGTCGCCCTGATGAAGACAGTGCGCATGCCTTTTCATCTGCAGCTCTTCGACCCCAATTCGTCGGTCAGCGGCGGACAAGCGCTTTCCTCGGCACGAGCTTCGACGATCCTGAATACGCGTGTGCGGGATCTGTCGGTTTCCACTGGCGATACCGACGATTTCAACGACTGGCTCTGTAGCAACGCGGAATTCCGTGCCGCCGTGCCCGCGGCTATCCCGGGGTTCCGCCAGATCTTCGTGCCAAAAGAGATATTCAGTGACTACGTCTATCAACGCTTCTCCGAAGCCTTGTCCGCCCGCAGGGACATCACCGTTCAGGTCTGCCACGAACCGGTTGTGGCGATCCGCAAGAGCCACGGCAACCGCTTCCTGCTCGAAAGCGCCAATCCCGCCAATCCGCTGTTCGATACGGTCATCCTCGCCACTGGCTACGGCTTGCCGCAGATCGAAGAACCGGAACAGGAGTCTTCGCCAGTCAGAGCCCAGCGCCTGATCGCGCGACCGCACACGGTCCTGCTCGGCAGCGGCATCCGGGTCGTCGATCAGCTCTTGCAATTGCGCGATGCTGGCTATGCAGGGCAGGTTACTATCCTCTCCCGGCACGGTTTCCTGCCCCAAAGCCATACTCCCAACTCTGCCGATCCGGTTTTTCCCGCAGACGCTCTGCCGTCCAACCTCCCGGATATCCTGCGTTTCATCCGCAGCGCCTGCCGCGAGGCCGAAGAAGAAGGCCGAAGCTGGCAATCCGTCATGAACGGGTTGCGCAAGCATGCCCGCTCTTTGTGGCGCGCGCTGCCGGCCCACCAAAAGCGTCAGTTCAACCGTCACCTTCGCGCCATCTACGACAGCCATCGCAACCGACTACCCGAGGCCATCTACGCGCGCCTTCAGAGCGAGCTTGCCGGTGGCAATACGGTTCTTCGCCGCGGCGTCGTGGGACGGCAGGGTTTGAGCGGCCTATTCTTCCGGCCGGCCAGCTCGCAGTCAGATGAGATCATCCATGCCGAGCGTATCCTGGACTGCCGCTGCCAGGCGCCACAATTGACCTCGCCGCTGCTTGCAAGCCTGATACGAGAAGGCTTGGCCGTGCCAGACGAATTGTCGCTCGGCCTGGCCGTCGATCAGCGCGGCCAGCCTTGCCTCGACGATGGGTCGGTGGTTGAGGGACTGTTTGCCGTCGGCCCGCTCGGCCTCGGCAGCCTTCCCGACATCGATCTCGTTCCGGAGATCGTCAGCCAGGCATACGCTGTTGGAGAGCATGTTGCGCTGCGCTTCTATCCCCGGAGCAAGGCTGTCTGATCAGGCTCGGCGGGCGCGCAATTCGCTGCGGAAGACGAAGGCAAGTAGCCCCGCGGCCATGATCGCCAGCGCGAACCAGGTAATCGCGTAAACCAAATGGTTGTTGGGGAAGGCGATCTGCGTCAGCCCGCCAACCGGCAGACCGCCTGGATTGGGCGTCGCATCAGCATCGATGAAATAGGGGGCGACATCTGCGACGTTGCGGCGATCGGCGATCGCTGCCACATCGCGCGAATACCAGCGATCGTTGGCCGGATCGTTGGATTTGATCAGAGTGCCTTTCGGCTCCGTAATCCTTAGCAGTCCGGTGATCTTCACCGATTGAACCTGCCCGTCGCTGCGTGTCTGAGCATCGCGCTTGTCCGTCGGTACGAAGCCGCGATTGATCAGGATAGAGGTCCCGTCGGAGAGATTGAGCGGGGTGATTACCCAATAGCCTGGTCCGAGCGCCGTCGACGCGTAGATCAGCGTTTCCTTGTCGTTTTGCAGGATACCTTCGGCCGTCACATGACGATATTCGTCATTGGCGCGACTGACCTTGCCCCACTGCGCGCGTGCAGGCGCTGGAACCGGCTCTTGATGGACGCGCTGATCAACGCGGGCGATCAGATCCTCTTTCCAGGAAAGCCGTTCGACCTGCCAGATACCGAGCGATACCAGGGCGGCAATCAGCAACACCATGAGACCGCAGAATATCGTGAGCCCCGCGGCGGTATGCTGTCTTTGCGCTTTTTCGGAGGGAATGTCGGCCATCGCCAAAACCTTTGCGGGCGACGTGACCGCCGCCCGCTCTTTGCCCTCATGGCATGTTCTTCATCATTTCCGGGCTCATCGGCATCATGTTTGTGTTCAGATGATGCATGACCCAGAGGGAACCGGCGAGCGCGATGGCTACGAGCAACAGCGTGAAGATCAACGCCATCATCGTCCAGCCACCTTCCGAGCGCGGATTCATATGAAGGAAGAAGATCATATGAACGACGATCTGCACAGCAGCCAGCCCCATGATCCAGGCAGCAGTGACGGCCGAGTTTTCGAATACGCCGGCCATGACCAGCCAGAACGGGATTGCCGTCAGAATGACCGACAGCACGAAGCCGATCATATAGCTCTTGAATGTGCCGTGGGCCGCCTCGTGCCCATGGCTGTGGCCATGATGGGCTTCGTGCGCGTCTTCGGTTGCAGGTGCGTTGGAGGTCATCCGAGAACTCCCATAAGATAGACGAAGGAGAAGACGCCGATCCACACGACGTCGAGGAAGTGCCAGAACATCGACAGGCACATCAGGCGGCGACGGTTTTCCGGGATCAGACCGCGCAGCGATACCTGCACCATCAGCGTCACCAGCCAAACGATGCCGAAGGTGACGTGCAGACCGTGCGTGCCGACCAACGTGAAGAAGCCGGACAGGAAGGCACTGCGGGTTGGACCCGCGCCCTCGTGGATCAGGTGCGCGAACTCATAGAGCTCAATCCCAAGGAAGGTGAGACCGAAGAGGCCGGTAATGGCGAGCCAGAAGAGCGTGGCGCTCTTTTCCTTCCGCTCCATCTGCAGCATCGCGAAGCCATAGGTGATGGAGGACAAAAGCAGCATCGACGTGTTGATCGCCACCAGCGGCAGATCAAAGAGATCGGCCGGTGATGGTCCGGCCGCATAATTGCGGCCGAGAACGGCGTAGGTGGCAAACAGCACCGCGAAGATGAGGCAGTCGCTCATCAGATAGAGCCAGAAGCCCAGCATCGTGCTGCCTTCGGGATGGTGCTCCTCGGTCAGGTAGAATTCAGGCTTGCTGGCCTTGTCGATCACAGTATCGCTCATGGTCTTACACCTGCTCGGCAAGCAGTGCCGTGCGCTTGCCTTCCGTTTCCGTGACTTCCTCGGCGGGAATGTAGAAGTCGCGCTTGTAGTTGAAGGTATGGCCGATCGCGACCGCAAGCATGGCGACGAACGACAGGATGGCGAGCCACCACATGTACCAGATGAGGCCGAAAGCCAGCCCGATGCTGAGTGCGCCAAGGATGACACCGGTTCCGGTGTTCTTCGGCATGTGGATCGGCTTGAAGCCTTCCAGCGGGCGGGCATAGCCGCGCCCCTTCATGTCGTACCAGGAATCATGGTCGTGGACGACAGGTGTGAAGGCGAAGTTGTAGTCCGGCGGCGGCGAGGACGTCGACCATTCCAGCGTGCGACCATCCCAGGGATCGCCCGTCGTATCCCGCAACTCCTCGCGCTTGAAGAAGCTGACGACGAGTTGGATGATGAACGAGGCGATGCCGATCGCGATCAGGACGGCGCCAAAGGCTGCGATGATGAACCAGATCTGCAAGGACGGATCCTCGAACTGCGACACACGACGCGTCACGCCCATAAGGCCGAGCACGTAGAGCGGCATGAAGGCGAAGTAGAAGCCGATCAGCCAGAACCAGAAGGACATCTTGCCCCAGAACGGATCGAGCTTATAGCCGAACGCCTTCGGGAACCAATAGGTGACGCCCGCCATCAGTCCGAACACCACGCCGCCGATGATGACGTTGTGGAAGTGGGCGATCAGGAAGAGCGAATTGTGCAAGACGAAGTCGGCCGGGGGAACCGCCAGGAGGACGCCGGTCATGCCACCGATGACAAAGGTCACCATGAAGCCGATCGTCCATAGCATCGGTACTTCATAGCGGATGCGGCCGCGATACATCGTAAACAGCCAGTTGAACATCTTTGCCCCTGTCGGGATCGAGATGATCATCGTCGTGATGCCGAAGAAGGAGTTGACGCTTGCGCCCGAACCCATCGTGAAGAAGTGGTGCAGCCAGACGAGGTAGGACAGGATCATGATCACGCAGGTGGCGTAGACCATCGAGGCGTAACCGAAGAGGCGCTTGCCGCAGAAGGTGGCAACAACCTCCGAGAAGATGCCGAACGCCGGCAGCACCAGGATGTAGACCTCCGGGTGACCCCAGATCCAGATGAGGTTGACATACATCATCGGATTGCCGCCGAGGTCATTCGTGAAGAAGTTCGTGCCGGCATAGCGGTCGAGCGACAGGAGCGCCAGCGTCGCCGTCAGGATCGGGAAGGTCGCGACGATTAAGATGTTGGTGCAGAGCGCCGTCCAGGTGAAGACCGGCATCTTCATGAAGCTCATGCCGGGTGCACGCATCTTGACGATGGTCGCAATCAGGTTGATCCCTGACAGGGTCGTGCCGATACCTGCCACCTGCAAGCCCCAGATGTAGTAATCGACGCCGACGCCCGGACTATAGTCGGATCCCGACAGCGGCGGATAGGCAAGCCAACCGGTCTGCGCGAATTCGCCGACGAAAAGCGAGATCATGATGATGATCGCGCCCGCCGTCGTCATCCAGAACGAGAAATTGTTCAGGAACGGGAAGGATACGTCTCGCGCGCCGATCTGCAGCGGCACCACAAGGTTCATCAAGCCCGTGACGAACGGCATCGCCATGAAGAAGATCATGATGACGCCATGCGCCGTGAAGACCTGGTCGTAGTGATGCGGCGGCAGGTAGCCACCCGATCCGTTGAAGGCAATCGCCTGCTGGAGGCGCATCATGATTGCGTCGGAGAAGCCGCGCAGCAGCATGATGAGCGCAAGGATGACGTACATGATGCCGATCTTCTTGTGATCGACGCTCGTCAGCCACTCGCGCCAGAGGTAACCCCAGAGCTTGAAATAGGTAACAACACCCAGAAGCGCGATGCCACCTAGCGCGACGGCCGCGAAGGTCACGACCAGGATCGGCTCGTGATAGGGGATCGATTCTAGGGTCAACCGACCGAAGATGAACTTCAGGAGGTCAGGATTGGAAAACATGGATGAACCCGTTCATTGATGTCGTATCGACGCAAAGCGCCAGGTCTTAGTTGCTGTTTGATTGCGCAGGCGTCGTCTCGCCGCCGGTTTTGCTGTCCATGCCGGGCATCGCGTGACCGTCATGTTGCATTCCCGGCATGTTCTGCATGTCGTTGGTCTCGTTGGTGCCGTTCGTAGCGTCTGCCGGCTTGGCTTCGATGGCATCGTGGCTTTCGCCCGCAGACGCCCCGTGTTCACCGCCGGTCTGATCGGCGTGACGGTCGTCGTAGCGCAGCTTCTCGCGATTTTCGGCGCTTTCCTTGCCGCCGCCACCCATCATGTCGATGTGCATCATTTCGTTCATGCACATCTTGCCGGGTGCCGCGCACATGTTGAGAATTGCATTGAAGAGATCCTTGTCGACCGACGAGAAGTAGCGCACCGGCTCCCTCTCACTCGGCCGCTCGAGCTTCAGATAGGTGTCCCGGTTCAGTGCCGTGCCCTTTTCCTTGACCTGCGCCACCCACTGATCGAAGCCCTGCTGGTTTACGCCATGGAACTTGAAGCGCATGTGCGAGAAGCCGGCGCCGCTGTAGTTGGCCGAAAAGCCGTCAAAGACACCTTCCTTGTTGATGACGGCATGCAGCCTGGTCTCCATGCCGGGCATCGCATAGATCTGACCCGCAAGCGCAGGCACGTAGAAGGAGTTCATGACCGACGAGGAGGTGATCCTGAAACTGATCGGAACGTCGACAGGCGCTGCCATTTCGTTGACGGTCGCAATGCCGAGTTCGGGATAGAAGAACAGCCATTTCCAGTCGAGCGCGACGACTTCGACGGTCAGCGGTTTGGTATCGGCCGGGATGGCGCGCTCAGCGTCAATCCGATCGAGAGGACGAAAGGGGTCGAGCTTGTGCGTGCTGATCCAGGTGATGGCCCCAAGTGCGATGATGATCGCCAATGGCGCTGACCAGATGACCACTTCGAGACGTGTGGAATGGTGCCATTCCGGATCATAAGTGGCGGCCGCATTGGAACGGCGATAGCGCCAGGCAAACAGCAGCGTCAGGAAAATCACCGGAACGATGATCAGCAGCATCAAAACCGTCGACACAATGATCAGGTCGCGTTGCTGCATAGCGATATCGCCCGAAGGCGACATGACCACCAAATTGCATCCTGCCAGCGCCAAAAGCAGTGGCAGAACGAGGAGATGGCGGGAAAACTTTGGCAGTTTTTGCACGTCTCTATGCTCTTGTTGTTTCGTCCAAACCGCGACTAAAGCACTGTACCCGATAGCAACATGAGGTGTTTGGTCGCAGCGCAGCAGAAATGCCGCACTGCGGGATAAGGCACGTGGCGCAGGATGTCAAAATCCTGATGAAATTTCGAAGGATTTTCGCGCGCAACCCTTTTTGTACGGCTAATATATCCGCGAAGGCCAATCATGCCAGCCTTTTGCAGGCCGATTTCGCGGCACGGGCCGCGATTTTTCATCCACATCTGATTTTCGAGCAGTAAGATGAACTATTTACGTCGATCAGACTTGATAAGCGCAGTAGTTTGATCAAGATCGCTCGTGAGGCGCTTTGCCACACGGGGTGCCTCAATGAGGGAGGCATTTTTAATGGCGAGTACTACACACTACGGACCGTCGTCCACATCGATGGAACAGGATGCACGGCGAATTCATGCCGACAAGCCGGTGTCACCCGGCAGCATCGCGATCGGCGTCGTCATCGGACGCATGTCGGAATTCTTCGATTTCTTCGTCTATGGCCTGGCATCCGTGCTGGTCTTCCCTCAACTTATCTTTCCTTTCGCGCCGGATCGGCTGACGGCGACGCTCTATTCCTTTGCGATCTTTTCGCTGGCATTTCTGGCACGTCCGGTGGGATCTGTCGTGTTCATGACCATCGACCGCATCTACGGCCGCGGCGCCAAGCTGACGATCGCATTGTTTCTGCTCGGTGGTTCGACTGCCTCGATCGCATTCCTGCCCGGTTATAACGAGATCGGCGTCTGGTCGATCGCCTTGCTGGCGCTGTTCCGGCTCGGCCAGGGTTTTGCGCTCGGCGGAGCATGGGATGGCCTCGCCTCGCTGCTGGCACTCAACGCGCCTCCAAATCACCGTGGCTGGTATGCGATGATCCCCCAGCTCGGCGCCCCCATCGGCTTTGCCCTGGCAAGCGCCCTGTTTGGATACTTCATCGCCAACCTTTCCGGCGAAGACTTCTTGAGCTGGGGCTGGCGATATCCGTTCTTCGTCGCCTTTGCCATCAACGTCGTTGCGTTGTTTGCACGGTTGCGTCTCGTAATGACGCCGGATTTTGGCTCTGCGCTGGAGCAGCATGAGCTGGAAGCCGCACCGATCCGAGACGTGCTGCGGGTGCATGGACGCGATATCCTGCTCGGCGCCTTCGTACCGCTCGCAAGCTTTGCGATGTTCCACCTCGTGACGATCTTCCCGCTTGGCTGGGTCTATCTTTACGGAACCCACGCGATCGGCGCGTTCATGGTGGTGCAGATGGTCGGTGCCGTGGTCGGTCTCGTCGCGATCGTCGTCTCTGGAATGATTGCCGATCGCATCGGTCGGCGCGCCCAGCTGGCGATCTGCGCGGTCCTCATCGCGATCTTCAGCTTCGTCGGTCCGATGCTGATGGCCGCCGGCTCCGAGGGACAGGAGGCTTTCGTCATCATCGGCTTCGGCGTCCTCGGCCTGTCCTTTGGCCAGGCGACCGGCTCGATCTCATCGCGGTTTGGCAGAGGCTACCGATACACCGGCGCTGCCTTCACCTCCGACCTGGCCTGGCTCGTCGGTGCGGGCTTTGCACCATTGGTCGCGCTGACCCTGTCCAGCCGCTTCGGTTTGGCTTTCGTTGGCTACTACCTGCTGTCGGGCGCCATCTGCACGCTCGCTGCTCTGGCCTTCAGCAGGGCGCTCGAACAGCGCGACTAATCTCGCAAAACGACAAAGGGCCCGCCTCACGATCGTGGAGCGGGCCCTTTGCTTTCCGGAGAAGGTGAAATCGTTACATTGCCGCTGCCTGCGGCTGTTTTGCGGCGCGCGCGGCCGTGAGCTCCGCCGTCGTATGGTTAAGGCGGTCGGCCAGCACGCGCATGATCTCAACGGCCATTTCAGGGAAATCACTGAGCAATTTCAGGAAGTGTTCCTTGCTGATGCGCAGAACTTCCAAGGGCGACGTGGCGCGAACTGTCGCGGTACGGGAAACATCGCACAGAATGGCGATCTCGCCGACGATTGAGTTGGGCTCCACATCGGCGACCTTGATATCACCGGCGGAGGAGTGGACAAGAATGTCGGCGGTACCAGATAAGACGACATAGGCGGCATCGCCCGGATCCCCCTGATGGAAGAGGTCCTGACCGATATTGTATGTCATTCGATCGGAAGTGAAGGCCAACAGCTTGAGTTTCGCAGGCGCAATCCTCGAGAAGATCGGCACCCGCCGCAGCATTTCGACTTCGTCTCTCAGCAGCATAAACCTACTACCCCCTGCCGCGCTGTTCGGTGCGCGGCGCTAGACCGTGGCACCTCTCAAGGGGCGCCATCTTACTGTCCCCCCATAGAGTATTACGATAACAGTTCCTTGAACATACCGTTTTGCTCGGAGAGCTCCGGAAAGTTGCCGGCTTCGGCCAAGGCACCCCTGTCGAAGAGCAGGATTCGATCAAAGATTTCGGCCAGTTTCGCGTTAGACAGCACCCAGATGATGGCGGGCTTTTCGCCTTCCCTGTGCAACCCTTCCACAACGTTGTGCGTGATCTGATCCTGCACTCGCTGGTCGAGGGCCGATAACGGCCTGTTGAAAACGAAATAGTCCGAGCGCTTGAGGAGCGCGCGAGCAAGATTGAGCTTCTGCCGCTGCACCATGGTCAGGCGCTTGCCGCCAGAGCCGACGTCGAACTCGAGCCCGATCGACAAGACGTCATCGAAGAGTTCGAGCGAGTCGAACAGTTCGCCCATGATGGCCCGAATGCGGTCGGATGCGTCGGCCTGTTGATAGGCAATGCGCCCGAACAGGACATTGTCCATCAAGCTTGCAGAAGAGATGAAATGCTCAGGATCGTATCGCTCGATCACGGCGGCGAGATCATCCGGAATGTTCTCATGGAACTGTTTGCGGGCACTGACGATCTTGTCCATCAGCTCGCCCGTCAAGAGACCAAAACGATGCCTGGGCTCGATATAGGCAAAGCTCAACCGAATAATCGCGGAGCGTTCCTCGGGGGCCGCGTCGTCGAAGCGTCGGCTTTGCAGCTTCTGCAACAGTGCCTGATAGGTCGGAATGTCATCCGCCGTCATGAAGGTCAGCTGCTGGAAGAACGGGTGATCTGGCGGCAGATCGTGGAAGAGTTCGACTGCGTTCTCCGCGATCTCCAAGCCCATGGCGTAAAGATCGTTGCTGAGGCCGGTTTCCCTAAAGAGCGTCTGAAAATACGGATGCGCCGCCAGACGACGATTGTTCATCATCGGTCGTTTCATCGCCCCGAAGAGCAGGTTTTCACCAACGGTGGCCTGAGGATTGTAGGTATCGAAATCGAACGGCACGACGATGTTGCCAAGTTCAATGTCCCGCATGCGCTGGCGCAGCGCCGTTCGCAGATCGACGATGTGGTCGGCGAGCGCGACATGCACGTTCGTGTTGACCGTTGATCGCAGTGCCAGGTCGAGGATGTCCTGTGAAATCAGGACCGCATCGAGCACCGGACGGATCGCCGTCAGGATATCCTCCGGGCCGGTCGCGCCGGCAGCCTGATAGTCCACCCAGTCGCTGTTGATATCCATCGTCGGGTTACCCGCCTTGACGGCCTCCTCAGCATGCCACTTGGCCTCTTGAGCCTCCTTGCCGTCATATTTCGGCTCTCGCAGGGGAGCGTGTTTCAAGCCGTAAAGGAGATTGTCCCGCAGCGTTCCGTGGAAAAAGTAGCTGTCGGCAGAGGCATAGGAGATGCGCCGGCCGGTAATGGATTCAGGCAGGTCAAGAAGGTCCTTGCCGTCGATGGTGACACGGCCGGAATCCGGCCACACCAGGCGCCCGAGTGCCTCCGCGAAGGCTTCGGCGCCGCTGGCATTTGGGCCCACCACGGCGACTGTTTCGTTCGGCTTGATCTCGACCGAAACGTGATCGACCAGCCGCGCGCCGCTGTCGTCGCTGACGGTCAGGTTGGTAATCACCAGCGGGGCCGTCAGCGCTCCGATCGCTTCTGGCGAAATGTCCTGGATCTTGCCGTCGATCAGTGGCTCGACATTGAACTGCTCGTAAACCTGCTGGTACTTGACCTGCACGTCCTGGCGCATCTGATCCCAGTCGATCAGTTCCTTGAGCGGCCCGGGCAGATCCTTATAGGCACTGATGACGGCGACGAGCTGGCCGATATCCAGTCGGCCCTGGAGCGCGAGATAGCCGCCGATTGCGTAAAAGAGAAACGGTGTAACCTGGGCAAGGAAGTTGTTCAGGAATTTAACCAAGAACTTCCACTGATAGAGGTCATATCGGATCGAGAAAATCAGCCCGAGCCGGGTGGCGATATCGGCGCGTTCAAAATTCGATGTGTCGTTGCCGTGGATCGTGCCTATGCCATCGACGATTTCGCCGACACGACCGGACAGCTCGCGGGCCGTGAGCTGGCGTTGGCGACCAAGCTCAAGCAGGCGCTTTCTCATGCGCGGGATCACGACCGCCTGTACGCCGACAATAGCCGCGGCAATCATCCCGAGCCAGAAATTCTGAATGATGATGAAGGCGAGCGCCGTCAGCGCCTGACCGCCGAGCAGGGCAGGCGAAACGAAGGCATCACCGGTGAAGCCACCCATCGGTTCGACTTCATCCTTGATCATCGTGGCGATCTCAGCTGACTTGACGCGCTTGAAATGCGACGGTGGGAACCGCAAGACGCGGTCGATCAGCTCGAAGCGGATGCGTCGCAGCATCCGCTCGCCAAGCCGTCCCTTGTAGGTATTGATGTAGAATTTGAAGAGGCCGTTGAGGACCACGAGCGCAAGAAAGACGAGGCTCAGCCCCATCAGCATCTGCAGCCGGTCAAGCTGGACACCCTTGAAGAACTCGACTTCGCCGATCACGGGTAACGTGTAGACGAGGCGCATGAAGGTTTGCGTTGCGCCTTGGCCCTCGAAGCCCGAGCCCTGAATCGGTCCGTTGACGATCTGCTTCGGCAGGTCGAAGGACAGAAAATAGGGGATCATCGAGACTGCAACGACTGTTAGGATCCAGAGCTGCTGCAGCCGCGTGTTCGACCAGATGTAACGCGCGAGGCTTTTTTCCATTGCTAACCGTCAGTTGCCTGGGAAATCTGGGGGCAGTGAACCTGCGGCAAGACAAAGAGGAATGCCGAAAACAGGACCATGCAACCGGACCGCCGGATCTCATAATGAAAACAAGGCGAATCGGCTTGCCGTTGTCATGCCGATTCTCGCCGGGGTGTTGTTTATATCACATCACTTTCGCAAAGTGCGAGGGTTTCAGCCAGTCATTGAACGAATGATTGCCGCTGTTTTCTCCGCCCCCTCCAGATCCAGCGGCACCAAGGCTGCACGCGGCGTCGCAAGTGCCATGCTGACGGCGTCGGCAACGATCTCCGGCGTCAGGCCGGCCTCCGGCAGGATGTCTGCAAGCCCAAGCGCCTTCAGCCGCTCGGCGCGAACCGTCTGCTCCGTCTCTCCCCCGGCAACGAATGGGATGAGGATCGCCCTGCAGTCCGTCTGCAACAGATCGCCAACGGTATTGTAACCCGCCTGCGAGATGGAAACACGTGCGCCGCGCAGCAGCGAGGGAAAGTCCTTCCGGAAGCGAGCGAGCGTAACATTCGCAGGCCTTGCGTTCACCAGGCCGGCGAAATCATCCTCCGGAAGGTTCGGCCCGCTGATAAGCAGCCACTGCAGGTTCGCCGGCAGCATGGCAGCGGCTGCATTGGCGGCGCGAAGCAGTTCGAGGCCGACGGCTCCGCCGCCTGCGGACGCTATAACATCGAAGGTCTCCTCCGGCGCAGCCGAGCGCGCAGCAGCCACCATGCCGGTATAGTGAATTTTGGATGCGATCTCGGAAGTCAGAGGAAAGGTATCTTCCAAACGAACGAAGTTGGGATCCCCGTGGACGAGGACACCATCAAAATGGTTCCGGACCAGTGCGACTGTCTCTTCGTCGCGCCCCGGCTTGCGGTTTTGCTGCAGGATATCGCGCACCGAGGCGAACAGTTTCGGCCTTGGATGCGCTTCCTTGATAGCATCAAGGAGCGGAAGCAGCTCGAAACGCATCTGCCGGCGGCCAAAGGGAAACGCTTCAATGATCACGACATCGGGCGCGCAATCGCGAAAGGCGGAAAGCAACAGATCGCGACGCCGGCTTAGGAACGCCTCGTCCGCGGCAACGCCATTGCCGTCGGCAAGCCCTGAGAAACCTGCATTGCTCGCCACGACTGGCGGCAGTGCCACCGTCCTGATGCCTTCTCCGGGGAAACCGGGGACCGGTAGACCGCCGGTGACGACGGTGACGTCGAACCCGTCGCGAACGAGCGCACTAGCGATGCGGCTTGCCCGGGCGATGTGGCCGATGCCAAGCAAATGCTGAACGTAGAAAAAGACGCGGGGCATGTTCATGAGGCTTTCTGCCATTCCTCTTCAAACAGCCGGCCAAGTTGATCGATGCTTGCCTCGTGATCGAAATGCTCACGCACCCGCCGTTCCGCGGCATCGCCGAGCCGCAGCCGCAAGGCAGGGTCCCGGATCATTTTCTCAAGCGCCCCCGCGAACGCCACAGGATCCTGCGGCGGAACCACCATTCCGTTCTCACCGTCGACAAGGAGTTCGGGCACGCCCGAAACCGAGGTCGAGACGCAAGGCAGGCGCTGGCTGGATGCCTCCACCAGCACATTCGGCAGGCCATCGCGATCGCCATCTGACGCAACCCGGCAGGCAAGCGCGAAAACATCGGCCCGGCGATAGTGGTCGAGCACGTCTTCCTGAGCGAGCGCGCCCTTCCAGCTGATCCGGTCCGTCAGGTTGAGTTCCGCAGCAAGAGCCTTCAGCTTCGGCAATTTGTCGCCGCCGCCGATATGCTCGAACCGCCAAATCAGGTCGCGGGGCAAAAGCGCAAGTGCTCTCAAAAGCGTTTCGTAGCCCTTCTTCTCCACTGCCCGCCCGACGCTGAGAATAAGCACAGGGTTGGCCGGATCGCTGCCATCACGGTGAGATCGCTCACCGCCGAAATGGGCGAAGCGCGCAAGGTCGAGGCCATGGTAGCTCAAATGCACCGCTTCCTTGCGAGGCGTCAGCGTGCGCATGTGTTCATAGCCGTTTCGTGTGCAGGTCACCGTCCAGCGTGCACTGCCGAGTTTTTCGTGCAGGTCCCAATCAGGCGATGTCCAGATATCCTTGGCATGGGCAGAGCAAGTCCAGGGCACGCCTGTCAGGATGCTCGCATACTCGGTTACCGAGGCTGGCGTGTGGATGAAATGCGCGTGCAACCATTCACCGTTGTCAGGCCACTCGCGGCCGAGCACCAGCGCTTGCCCCAAGCGTCTGAAGCGATTGCGGGAGACGTCACGCTGCAGGTCTTTCAGGAAGCGCTTCCATAGCGCCTTGATCCCCGGCTTGCGAAAGCTCGCAAAAAAGCCTTTGAGGACGCGGATCGGCTCCTCGTGTAGATACTCCGGCAGATAGATGACGCGTGCCCTGATCTCGTCGTGCACCGGATGCCGCTTCTTGTCGGTCGGGCGGCGCATCGAGATCAAGGTCAGGTCAAAGCCGGCCTTCTCCAGGCCGAGCAGCTCCTGGGCGATGAAGGTTTCCGAAAGGCGCGGGTAGCCTTTCAGCACGACGAGAATCTTACGACGGTGCAACAAAGTCTTGGCCTTCACTCGGCTCCGACGACGGACAGATGACGGCTACGGCCGTCCAGCCAATGACCGACGGTTTGCGAGATATGGTCCAGGCCTTTCAGTTGCAAGGTACAGCCACTCTTGGACGGCGGCAGGCGCTCCGGCAGTCGCTTCAGGGCTTCAGACATTACCGTTGGATTTGCGGACTGATCCGGCAGCAACATGTCGACAAGGCCGAGCTCGCTCGCCCGCTGGGCGCGCAAAAGCTGTTCTTCCCGTGGCTTCACCCGAGGGACAATGAGGGCAGGCTTGTCGAACGACAGAATTTCGCAATAGGTGTTGTAGCCACCCATGGCCACGACCCCCGTGGCGCCCACCATCAACTCTTCCATGTGATTGTCGAACTCGATGACCTCGATGTAAGGGATGCGCGACCCCTTGGCGACCAGCTTGGAGCGCTCGGCTGCAGGCATGTACGGGCCGAGGACCACGAGTGCCTTTTGTTGCAAGGTCGGATCATGTTCATAGGCGTTCATGACGTCGTGCACGAGATCAGACCCATCGCCGCCACCGCCGGTCGTGACCAAGATGTAGTTGTCAGAGCGCGCGTTGATCGAGGTCTTACTCGTGGAGACGCTGCGTTGCAGGAAGCCGACGAAATCCATTTTCCTGCGCACGCTTGCGGGAACATCGAGGCCGATCAGCGGATCGTAGAAATCCGGCGGACCGTAGACCCAGACCGAATCGTAATACTGGTCGATCTTCTGCATGATGCCGTTGCGCTTCCATTCGGCATCAAGCAGGTGCGGTGCATCCATGATCTCGCGCAAGCCAAGCACCAGAACGGTGCCGCGCGCCTTCAGATAGGCAAGTGTCTCCTCGACCTCACCCTTCAGCCCCATCGGCTCCTTGTCGACGATGAAAATGTCGGGCTGGAAGGTTTCGGCGGTGTGGCGAATACTCGACTCTCGCATTTTCAGCGTTTCATGCAGATCGATATGACCCGCCATCGAGGTGTATTCGCCGTTGCGGAGCTTGATCACGCTCGGAATCTTCACGAAGTCGACGCGTGCGCGGTAATCGAATGCGCCGGCAATCGTGGCTCCGGAGATGATGAGAATGTTAAGCCCGCGATAGTCCTCGACCAGTGCATGGGCGATTGCGCGGCAACGGCGCAAATGACCAAGCCCGAACGTGTCGTGGCTATACATGAGGATGCGGGCATCTTCCAGGCGCCGTGCCATGGGCACTCCTTCTGCGCTGTACATCATACTAGCACCGCCGGTTTCCGCTGGCCGTCAGGCAACAGAGCAGCGCTCCGCCGGGCTGGCCGCTATTTGTAGGGATCTGCCGCATCGCGCAAGCCGTCTCCCAGAAAGTTGAACGCCAAAATTACCAGAACGACCGGTATAATCGGAAAAAGCAACCATGGATAGAATGCGATGACGCTTACGCTCTTTGCCTCCGTCAGCAGAATGCCCCAGCTGGTGATCGGCGGGCGCAGACCAAGTCCGAGGAAGCTCAGTGCCGTCTCGCCGAGGATCATGCCGGGGATCGAGATTGTGGCCGAGGCGATCAAGTGGGACATGAAGCCCGGCACGAGATGTCGGCCGATGACGCGCGGCGTGCTGGCGCCCATCAACTGGGCGGCCTGGACATAATCCTCTTCACGCAACGCCAGGAGTTTCGAGCGCACGGCTCGCGCCAATCCAGTCCAATCAATGATCCCGAGAATGACAGTGATCCCGAAGTAAATGACGATCGGACTCCATGTCACCGGCATGATCGCCGCCAGCGCCATCCAGAGCGGCAGGCTCGGCAGCGACTGCAGAACTTCAATGAGGCGTTGGACGATCAAATCGAAGATACCGCCCCAATAGCCGGCCAGTCCCCCGATGACGATACCGAGGCAGAAGCTGATGGTGATACCGATCAGGCCGATCGTCAGCGAAATGCGCGCCCCATAGAGAATGCGGGAAAGCACGTCGCGGCCGAGACGGTCCGTGCCAAGCAGGAACATTTGCCCGCCGACTGCCGGGCAGACCAAATGAAGATCAGAACTGACCAGTCCCCAGAACTTGTAGGTATCCCCGCGGCAGAAGAAACGGATCGGCTGCACGTCGTTTGGCTTGTCAGTGTAGATTCGATGGAGCGTGTCGAGATCAAGCGACATGCTGCGTCCATAGACAAAGGGGCCGATGAACTTGCCGTTGTCGAAGAAGTGGACCCGCTGTGGCGGTGAATGGATGAAGTCGACATTCTTGGTATGCAGCCCATAGGGCGCAATGAATTCGACGATAATGATCATGAAATAAAGGGCGAGCAGGAAGACGCCGGAGGCAAGGGCCAGCCGGTGCTGCTTGAACTTCCACCACATCAACTGCTTCTGCGAGGCAAGGTGGATGCGTGATTGCGCAGCCGTCATCCCTTCGGTTGCCATCGGATCGAAGGGTGCAGTCGAAACATAATGCGGCATCGGCGCGCCGGGCGGTGGCAAGGGCGACATTTATTTGGTGCTCCTGCCTTGGAGGCGGATACGCGGATCGAGGAAGCCAAGCGCAATATCGGAAACAAGTACTCCGACCACGTTGAGGAAGGCGAGGAACATCAGAAATGAGCCTGCGAGATACATGTCCTGGCTCTGCAGAGCCTTGATGAGCATTGGGCCCGTTGTCTCGAGTGAAAGCACGATCGCAACAATCTCGGCGCCCGAGATGATCGAAGGCAGGATCGAACCGATATCGGCGACGAAAAAGTTGAGAGCCATGCGCAGCGGATATTTCACGAGCGCGCGCAGCGGGTGAAGCCCCTTGGCGCGCGCGGTCACGACGTACTGTTTCTGCATCTCGTCGAGCAGGTTGGCCCGAAGCCGCCGGATCATCCCGGCCGTTCCGGCCGTACCGACGATAACGACTGGAATCCAGAGATGCGAGAGAATGGACCTGGCCTTTTCCCAGCTCATCGGCTCGTTGAGGAACTTTTGGTCCATCAAATGCCCGATCGACACCCCGAACCAGATATTGGCAAAGTACATCAGGATCAAAGCCAGCATGAAGTTCGGGATGGCAATGCCGAGCAACCCCAGAAAGGTCAGCCCATAATCGCCCCAGCTATATTGATGGGTGGCCGAATAGATGCCGATCGGAAAGGCGATCAACCACGTCAGCAGGATCGTGGAAAAGGAAACGAGGATCGTCAGCCAGAGGCGATCGCCGACGACTTCCGAGACTGGCAGCTGATATTCGAACGAATAGCCGAAGTCTCCGTGCAGCATGCCGCCGATCCAAAAGAAGTAGCGGACGATCTCAGGCTTGTCGAAACCGTATTGCTTCCGCAGCTCTTCGATTTCCTGAAGATTGGCACTCTCGCCCTGAGCCCGCAGCTCGGCGATCTGGCTCTCGAAGAAATCGCCAGGTGGGAGTTCGATGATGGTGAAGACCAGCGCCGAGATGATGAACAGCGTCGGCACCATCGCTGCAATGCGCCAAAGGATGTATTTCAGCATCCCTCAAGCCTCCTTGAACCAGAAGGCATCCGGCATATAAAGGCCGAGATAGGACGTTGGATCGAAACCATAGAGTGCCTGCTCTGGCACGTTCTGCAATTTGGCAGATCTGAGGATCGGCTGCAGCGTGCTGTTGATGAGGCCGATCGAGAAGACCTGTTGGGTGTAAAGCGCCAGCATCTGATGCCAGATCACTTCACGCTCCTCAAATCTCGCGGTATCGCCCCACTGTTTGAGAAGATCGACCAGCTGCTGCACTTCCTTGAGGTCGGGCGCGCTGCCTTCCTGTCCGGCAGACAGGTGATACATCCCCCAAAGCGGCCATTGCAGCTGATCGTCAACCGTTGGCGCAAGCTGCCCCGGAGACATATCGGCGGTTGCGACGCCGTTTTCGATGCCGTACCAGATCGACATCATGATCGTGCCGCTCATGGCGCGGCTGCGGAAAACGTCGCGTTGCGAGGTACGGGTGTAAAGAGCAAGACCGACCTCAAGCCAATGATCACGCACCAGTTCCAAAACGTCGGTGTCGAGATTGCTTTCGCCAGCGGTTTCCACTGTGATTTCGGCACGGCGGCCGTCCGGCAGCAAGCGAATGCCATCGGCGCCACGGCTCGCCAGTCCGAGCTCGTCAAGGAGCTTGTTCGCCTGATCCGGATCATGTGCAATGAAGGCCTCCGCATACTCGGGCCTGAAGAGGGGACTATCGGGTAGAACGGTATCAGCGCTTTCCTTGCCAAGACCGTAGAAGGCAACCATGTTGATCTCATGCCGATTAATCGCCATCGACAGCGCCCGCCGAAACCGGGCCTCGTGGAAGAGGTTGCGCCAGACCTCATCGGCGCAGTTGAGGTTCGGCAGCAGCGCAACACGCGATCCGCGCACCTGCTTCCACAAATTGACCTTCACCGGAAACCGCTTCTCTGCATCCTTCAGGAAGGTGTAGTCGCTGAAGTCAACGCCGGTTGCCTGCAAGTCGGATTCACCGGCGCCCGCCTTGGCGGCAATGATCGAGGACGAGCTGACGTTGAGGATAAACTTGTCGATATAGGGGAGTTGCACCCCGTTCTCGTCGACCCGATGGAAAAACGGGTTGCGCACAAATACGAATTGTTCGGCCGGCAGCGGCGTGGTGTTGCGCCATGGATCGAGCGTCGGCAAGTCCGGATTTTCAGGGCGCGAGGCGCGCGACATCTTGATGTGCAAGTCCGCCCACTTCTTGACGCGGTTTTCCTTCATCAGCGCCGAAAGACGGAAATCATCCTGATACTTCTTGTGGAACTGTTTGAGGTAGTGTCCGGGTCCGAAAATCACGAGCGGTAGCGGACCGGCGAGCGCCGGCATGAACATCGGATTGGGCCGCTCCCAAGTGTAGCGAACCCTCAATTCGTCGAGGACTTCGAATTTCGGCAGATTGCCATGCGGCCTCAGCTCGAGCGCTCCGCCACCTGGCGTCAGCTCCTTGTTGAGGATCACGTCTTCCCACCAGTAACGGAAGTCGTCGACCGTGAAGGGTGCGCCGTCAGACCAGCGGTGTCCCTCGCGCAAATGGAACGTGAAGACAGTGTCGTCCTTGGATTCGAAACCAAGCAGAATATCCGGCTGGAACATCAGGTGCTTGTCATAACCGACCAGGCGCGAATAGCCGTAGACGGTCATATAGCGGATGTCCTTCTGGCTCCCGATGATCGTGCGCACCGTGCCGCCATAGACGCCCGGCTGCCGACCCGCCTCCTTCATGTTGACGATCCGCGGATGGGTCGGCAGCCGATCCACCATGACAGGGATACGTCCTGCGCGCAGCCAATCCCTGAGGAACTCCGGCTCGATGTCACGATCCGCTGCCGCCTTGACGACCGAAGGCAGCATTGTCGAACCGACAAGGCCACCTAGAAACGTGCGCCGCGTTACCATGAGCGAAGCTCCTTTGCGTCCGCACCCTTGCGGGCCCGCACGAGATGGCCGTTGCCGAGATCTGCGTAATCCAGTTCGGAAGCGTCATCATGCTCCGCCGTAAAGGTGATACCCCAATTCTGCTTGTCTGCGGCGCCGTTCTTTCTGAGCGCTTCGAAATCGAGCGGCCGGTTCAGGTCGGGGAAGGGAACTGCTGCCAACAGCGACTTCGTATAGGGATGCACGGGATCACGCAGAATGATCTCGCGTGGCGCGATCTCGACGATGCGCCCCTTGCACATGACGGCTATGCGGTCGGCCATGTAGTCGACGACCGCCAGATTGTGCGAAATGAACAGATAGGTGAGCCCAAGATCCTTCTGCAGGTCCTTGAGCAGGTTGAGAATCTGGGCCTGAACGGACACGTCGAGCGCCGATACCGGCTCATCTAGAATGATAAGCTTCGGCCCAAGTGCCAACGCACGGGCGATGCCGATACGCTGACGTTGGCCGCCGGAAAAGCTGTGCGGGTAGCGGTTCAGGTAGCGTCGGTCGAGGCCGATGGCGCCCATCAGCGCCTCAACGCGCTGTTTGCGCTCCGGCCCATCCCCGCGGTCGTGGATCTCCAGTGGCTCGCTGAGAATATTACGCACGGTCATACGTGGCGACAGCGAGGAAACGGGATCCTGGAAGACCATTTGTATCTTGGTGCGCAATTCCTGCAGATCGTCGCCTGAGACGGACAAGACGTCGGTGACATCCTTGCCGTCGTTGAAGATCACAGAGCCGCCGTCCGGGGTTACGGCGCGCATCAATATCTTGCTGACGGTCGTCTTGCCGCATCCCGATTCGCCGACGAGTCCAAGACACTCACCCCGTCGGATGTCAAAACTGACATCATCGACGGCGTGAACCAGCGCGGCCTCGCGCGTTCCAAAGAGCCCACGGTTGCGGGTCTTGAACGTTTTCGAGAGGTTGTTGACGGCAAGCAGGACCTCCGGCCCCTCAGCCTTCACCTTCTTCTTGCCGATCAGGGATTCGAGGTTCACGGGCACGTCACGCAGTGCCTTGAGGCGCTCGCCGGGCTTCATGTCGAAGTGCGGGACGGCCGCCATCAGGCCCTTGAGATATGGATGCTGAGGGTTGCGGAAGATCGACTCGACCGGCCCCGCCTCCATGATCTCGCCGTGATAGATCACCACGACCTCGTCCGCCATGTTGGCGACAACGCCGAGATCGTGCGTGATCAGCAGCATCGCCATTCCGAGCTTGTGCTGGAGGTCGCGCAGCAGCTCCAGGATCTGCGCCTGGATGGTCACGTCGAGCGCAGTTGTCGGCTCGTCGGCGATCAACAGCGCCGGATTGCAGATCAGCGCCATTGCGATCATCGCGCGCTGGCGCATGCCGCCAGAGAGTTCGAACGGGTACATATCGAACGTGCGCTTCGGATTGGCAAAGCCAACGAGACCCAGCGTCTCCTCGGTCTTCTCGCGCGCTTCCCTTTTGTCGGCGTCCGTGTGGATGAGGAGCGCTTCGCTGATCTGATTGCCGACCGTGTGGATCGATGACAGCGAGGTCATCGGCTCCTGAAAAATTGTCGCCATGCGACGCCCACGCAGGTCACGCATCTGCTCGCTGTCGCGCGAATAGCGCAGAATGTCCGTCGTCTTGCCGTCCAGGGGGTCGGTAAAAAGGATACGTCCCTCGGCCGTCGCCGGATTCGGGAGGATGCCCATTATGCTCTGGCTAATCACGGATTTACCTGAGCCGGATTCTCCGACGAGCGCAGTGACCTTGCCCGGCAAAATACGGATATTCGCGTTCTTTACGACGCGCAGGCGATCGCCGAAAACCGAGAAGGAAACGTCGAGGTTCTCGATGCGCAACAGATCCGAGGCGGACGCCATACCAATGAAATTCCCCAGTTTTCTATGTTCCCGTTAAGGCACACTATCGTACCGCAATCGGGGTGTCCAGTTGATGACGGACACACAAAAACCGGCGCATTTCTTGCGCGGCAAAGTGAAATCTGGACCTGTTTTGAGGTGGGTACGCCTCTACTGCATGAACTTCTCGACCGTTGGTTTATTGGCCTGCTTGAGAGCATCACGATGAAGCAGGATGACCTGCTCCGCCTCTGAAAGTCCGGTCGGTGCGACCTCGCGGAATTTCTCTTCGACATGAGGGACGGGCGCCGGCACATGCGGCTGCAAAATAGTGACCTTCTGGCGGATGCCGCGCAGTTTTTCCTCTCCCAAGGTGCGCCACTCGCCGCCGCAGTAGCCGGCAAATGCCTGGCTTGCGACCACCTCGCTCGAATATTTCTTTGTAACCGCTTGCAGGCGCTGGACTTCGTTGACGGCCGAGCCGAATGCCGAAAACGTCAGTCGGTCCTTGAGGCCGACATTGCCGAACATCACATTCCCGACATGCAGGCCGATTCCGTAGGAAACCTTGCTCAGGCCTGCGTCCGATCGTTCCCGGTTCAACTCCGCGACACGCGCTTGCGCCTGATGGACGGCGGAAAGGGCGGCCTGACAGGCAATCTTGGATGGGTCTTTGTGGCGGCCACAGGGATAAACCGCCAGGAAACCGTCTCCGAGGAAACTCAAGATCTCACCGCCATTGCGGTTGAACGGCGCAGCGATCGCGTCGAAGAACTGGTTCAGCGTATCAATGTAGGCCTGCCGGCCTTCCTTTTCGGCGTACATAGTCGACTGGCGCATATCGCCCATGACGAGGGCAGCACGGATTGTCTCACCGTCACCACGACGGATCTGGCCATTCAGCACGCGCTTGCCCGCATCGCCGCCCAGATAGGTGGTCAGCATGTTGTTGGCGAGCTTGCCGAGAACGGCCATCTTGGCCGCAACGGCAAGGTGGTTCTGCATGCGCAGCAGCGCATCGATCATGTCGTCGGAAAAGCCTGCGTGGCTGTCCGTCGACCATGACCCCATCATGCCCTGCACGGAACCATCGCCAAACGGCTGAACGAAAGCCAAATAGTCGGTGATGCGCTCCTGCCGCAGATCGATGAAGACCGGAAATTCGGCCGGTCCATCGGCCGAAATCCGGCGGCGAATGTGCTGCAGATTGTTGTCCAACAGGTAGTAGTAAGGGCTCTGCAAGAAGCGGTCGGGCTTCTGTCCTGCCGCGGTATGGCGAAACCCCTCGATCGTCACGCCACTTGCCCGTCGCCACGTAAAGCTCAGCGCGTCGTAAAGCGGGTGCAGCATGGAAAACGTCAGATGCACACGTACGATCGGCAAGCCCGCTGCCGCAATGCGCTCGCAAAATCCGCGAACGATGCTCTCGAGGTCATCGCCAGCCAAAGAAGAATTCGTCAGCCATTCGGCGACCCGATCCAACAAAATAGTGGAGACGGTGGTTTCGATCGTGCCCATTCTCGGTAGTATCCTCATAAAGCACGTCCATTCCCAAAAAGCGTCAGCAACCCTGCCTGCAGCAACGCCGTGCGCAGGGCGGGAAGGAGGATGGACGAGCGGTAATATTGTGTCAACGATCTGCCGGGAGCCCAGCAGCGGCACCTGTCAAACCCTTATTTTGGTGGGCGTGACCGGCAATCCTTTCTCGCGGTTCGTTATTGAAAATAAATAGGCACGGCGCCGACCCCAAACAATGGCATCCGCACATTTTCTGACGTTGTGGTGCAATCTCTTGGGACGCCCGAGTCTTTTTGGTCACACTGGCAGGAGCGGCGGGGAGATTGAGGCACACCCATGGCACGAATTTTCACGATCGCGTCAGTGCTCAGTGAACTGCGGGCGGGTTTCAATTGCCACGGTCTTACATTAGATCAGAGTACCCTTCAGCACTGAGATGAGATCTGCCTTGGCCAGTTCCTCCGCCTATGACATCCTTTCCAACAAGATCGAAGCGCGCAGCGCCCGAGCCGGCGTCATAGGGCTCGGCTATGTTGGCTTGCCGCTGGCAATCGCCATTGCCCGCAGCGGTTTTGCTGTCACTGGCTTCGACATTGACCCCAAGAAGATCGTCTCCCTGGATGCGCGGCGCTCCTACATTGATGCCGTCGCAAGCGTCGATCTCGCTGCCGAAATCGACGGCAGACGCTTTTCCGCCACCACGGATTTTGCCGGGCTCGCGGCTTGCGATGTCATCGTGATCTGTGTGCCGACGCCGCTCACCAAGCACCGCGACCCTGATCTTTCCTTTGTCGAGGCGACGTCTCGGTCGATCGCCGAGCATCTGCGGGCCGGCCAGCTTGTGGTCCTGGAGTCGACGACCTATCCGGGCACCACGGACGACGTCGTCAAGGCCATTTTGGAAAGAACCGGCCTCAAATCGGGCACGGATTTCTTCGTCGGCTTTTCCCCAGAGCGTGAGGATCCCGGTAACCAGCATTATCACACGGCAACAATCCCCAAGGTCGTTGCCGGCGACGGCCCGCAGGCATTGGCACTCATGAGGAGCTTCTACGGCGCGGCGGTCAAGACCGTGGTTCCCGTGTCTTCCAACGCGACGGCAGAGGCCGTCAAGCTGACCGAGAACATCTTCCGGTCGGTCAACATCGCGCTCGTCAACGAGTTGAAGACCGTCTACGCCGCCATGGGAGTTGATGTCTGGGAGGTGATCGAGGCAGCAAAGACCAAGCCGTTCGGCTACATGCCCTTCTATCCTGGGCCAGGACTCGGCGGACACTGCATCCCGATCGATCCCTTTTACCTGACCTGGAAGTCCCGCGAGTACGAGTTGCCGACGCGCTTCATCGAGCTCGCTGGCGAAATCAACTCGGCAATGCCGCGCTACGTCGTCGGGAAACTTGCCGAAGCACTCGACATGCGCTTCGGCAAGGCCCTCAGTCGCTCGCGCGTGCTGGTTCTCGGCTTAGCCTATAAGAAGAACGTCGCCGACATTCGCGAGAGTCCTTCGCTGCGCCTCATTGAGATCATCGAAGAGCGGGGCGGCAAGGCCGACTTCCACGATCCCCATGTCGGCGAGATCCCCTCGACGCGCGAGTACCAGGACTTGAAAGGCCGCAAATCGGTGGACCTTACGCTTAAGGTGTTGCAAGCCTATGACGCCGTTCTGGTGGCGACCGACCATGATCATCTCGACTACGCGCTCGTCGCAAACAGTGTGCCGCTGATCGTCGACACTCGCAATGTCTTTGCTCGTCTCGGGCTATCCGCCGGTCACATTGTCAAGGCGTGATCTGAACGCCTGAGAGCTGCTTGCCCGTGATCTGGCTCGCGGCAACGGCATAGCCGCCGCTGGCGCCGTCGATGAAGTGCACATGGTCGCGCGAAAGCGGTGTTGGAACGAAGCAGGTCATCAACGCGGACGCCTGCCGGTGCAAGCCGTAGCGGGCGATGCCTTTGGCTTTTGCGTCCTCTAGCAGCGCCTGAATACGGCCGAGATGGTCCGAATCGACATCGATCGTCATCTTCAAGCCATCATCAAACTTGCGGAAATCGGAATTGCCGGAAACGTCCTGCGTGTAACGCCGGGCGTCGAAGCGGCCGAGCTTGGCACCCAGTTTGTGCAGGACGACCACGAGGACAATCTGAAGGAGGATGAACAGCTTCTGCTTCAGGCGCTTTCCCGGCGGTGCTATCGCCCGTGCCTCGCGATCGACGCCTTTCATCGAAAAGGCAAATTCGGGACCGTCCGACGGAACCGGATGGCCGCCGCGACCCTGTTCGGCAGAGATTGCCACGACGTCCATCACGAGCTTGCGAAACTCGGCGGTGGGGCGACCGCCTTCGGCCGGTACGGCGATGATTGAGACGATTTCGCCGTTGTGAGCGGCGATCGGGCTCCAGCGGCATGACAGGCCCGTCAGATCCGGCCGCGTGCCTGGCGGCGCGGGCTCGACACCATAGCGCCCACTCTTCATCTGGCGCTCGGCCCAGCTCGCTCCACCCCCGGCAAACATTGCGTAGGTGACGAACGGACTGGCCGCATGACGCGCGACGCGAACGTCCAGGCCCTCGTTGCGAATATCGGCGAGAGGCACGACCGCAATGCGCAGCGTCAGGCCCATTTCCTCCTCAACCCAGCGCTGCGCCGCCGCCAGTGCGTCGCGCGCAGCAACCTCCAGGTTTCCGGGCAAAGCGACCACGGCGCCGTCGCCGCCGAACACGAACGGGTAGTCTCCCTTGTCGACCGCATTCAGGATCGCTGAAATGACGCTGACGCCCGCCATGTTCACGTCCTTGTAACGGCCGGCCGCAATTGCCGGTGTCGAACCGACGATGTCGGCGAGTGCCAGAAACCAGCCGTCTGGGAGCGGGTGATAGTTGCTCGTATCCGTCACCCGCTCGAAGTCGGTGAAGACAGGCACGTCGGCGAAGAATCTTTCATTCGAAACGTCGTTCATGTGAGAAACCTAGCACAGACCCATGCTGTGACTGCAACGCCATTTTGCATCTACGGCAATCGACTTCACACAGTTTCATGTGCTAGCACCGAGTCGAAAAACTATTGAATGGACAAGAACATAGATGAGCCGTCTGGACAGCTTCATCCGCCGTTTGACGGCTCAGCGCGATATCCTCAATGCAATCGTCGAGCTTGTGAACGGCACCGAAGGCCCGGTGTTGGAATTTGGCCTTGGCAACGGCCGCACCTACGATCATCTGTGCGAGCATTTTCCGGATCGTCGCATTATCGCCTTCGATCGTGAGGTCCGCTCATATTCGTCCTCCACGCCGCCGACGCAGAATATGGTGACCGGCGACATCCGTGAATCCGGCCAGGCTTTCGTCGGCATCGGCGCAGCTCTCGCGCATGCCGATATCGGTACCGGTCATGACGACATCGACGCGATCACGCTGACATGGTTGCCGCAACTGATGGTCGGCGTCCTTGCCAAAGACGGGATTGCCGTCAGCGGTCTGCCGCTGGATCGCCCGGAGTTGGAGCCGCTGGCGCTTCCTGCAGGCGTGAAGGAAGGCCGCTACTATCTCTATCGGCGGAAATAATCAGGGAAGAAACAGCACGTCGTACTGTTCGATGCTGCCAGGCAGGTTCACGACCTTCATCTCCTGCTCTTCCTCCTCGAAGAAGACCAGGCAATTCTCGTAGAAGCCGGCGAGCGTCTTGATGAATTCGCGGGTCTGTTCCGGTCCGTAGAAGAGTGGCGTGAACTCCATGTAGACAGGCACGCGGCGCGACAGGAGTGGCAGCATCGAGCGGCATGCGACTGGCTCATAGCCTTCGATGTCCATCCAGACGAGGCCGATATCGGCAGGATCGATCGAAAGCTCATCGAGGATCTGTGTCACCGGCTTGACCGGGACGCTCGTCTTCTCATCGCTGGCACTCTTTCGGTACGCGCTGCTTTTTCCATGATTGTTGGCGTTCATAAAGAAGTCGATCTCGCCAGCTGTCGCCCCGGCGGCGCAGTTGACCAGCGTCACCATCCTATCGAGCTTGTTCTGGCGAATATTTTTCTGCAGCAGCGGGAAGTTGCGCGGGTCGGGCTCGATGCTGACGATGCGGGCATAGGCGCCGCTCAGCGCGAAGTAGACGGTCTGCGTTCCGATGTTGCCACCGATCTCCAGGAGATGGCCGTGCTTGCGCATCAGGCCCCGCTCACGCAGCACCGTGATCAGCCGGTCAACATGCTCGCGCTCGAAGTGCCCCTTTCGAAAGACCTTTCGCCCGATGTAGTCGGATGGCGAAAAGGTCATGAGGTGATCACCCGCATCGACCGTCATCGAGACGACCCGCGGCCCGATGTTCTCGATCAGCAACCGCCGCCCGGTGCGGGTATTGAAGAACCTGCTGGCAATCGCATTGCGTGCCCGACGCAGGCGCTTCTTCCAGAATTTGGCCTTGAGCCAGTCGCGGCCTGTCATGCATTTTTTCCTTCGACCAGTTCGGCGGCCTTGTCACTCGCAATGACATACACTTTCAGGGGCAGGGCGCGGCCACGCACACTGATTTCACGGCTTTCGACACCGGCCGTATCCGCTCCGGAAAGGTTTGCGACCGTTTCGGAAATGACGATTGCCGCATCGAATTCCTTGGCAGCTGTCTCCAGCCGGCTTGCAACGTTGACCGTATCGCCGATTGCAGTAACGCTGCGTACCCGGCCATAGCCGAGCGTTCCGACAACCGCGGGGCCAGTGTGAATGCCAATGGCTATGTGAAGCGGCATGGAAAGTTCGTCCGAAAGCTCGGCGCCGAGCTTCTCGATATCACGCACGATGGCCGCCGCCGCCGCAAGCGCTTGGCGACAGGCCTCTTCGGGAGAGCTGCCGATGCCGAAGAGCGCCATGGCGCCGTCGCCGATGAACTTGTCTATTCGCCCCCCGGCTTTCTCGACGGCATTGCCGACCAGCGCAAAATAGCGGTTGAGCAGGAATACGATGTCGAAGGGGAGCCGCGTTTCCGTCAGTGAGGTGAAGTGACGGATATCGCAGAAGAGAACGGTGATCTCTTGTTCACGTCCGGGGCTCGTCTCCTGAGCGTTGGGCGGCAATGCCGCCTCCTGTGCTGCAACGAGCAGCGGCGCGACGGTCACGTCATGCGTCGGTCGCAACTGGCAGGCAAGGCGCACATCGGGCGCTGCTTTGATCCGTTTGAGCGTCGAATGCTCCAGCTTGTCGGGCGGCGGCAGATCGTCATAGCGGCTGAGGATCTGGACCCGGCAGGTCGAACATTGCCCCTTGCCGCCACAGACAGAATAGTGCGGTAAACCGCCCAGCCTGCTTGCCTCAAGAACCGTAAAGCCGCGCGGCACGCTGATCGCCTCACCGCCCGGATATCGCACGGTGATCTGATTGACGCGCTCCCTCCACCGCCGCCAGGTCCGCGCACCGACGACAGTCAGCAGCGCGCCCGAAAATGATCCATACAATCCCGCCCGTATCATCGCGATCTGGCGCTGCGCTTCCGGGTCTGAATAATAGCGGATGTTGAGATTTTCCTGATACCGATCCGTATTGACCATGCCCTCGTAAGCAGGTTCCGCAATCGTTCGACCCATCTCGATGAAGCCGAGTATGCCAAGCACCGGCAGCAGGATCGCAACGGCGAGCAGCATTGCGGCGATGCTATCGTACCAGGGTCGGTAGCGTAGCCAGAAGTGCAGGCCGATGCAGCCGTGGGTCCATACAGCGAGAAGCGCGACAACCTGTCGCCAGCCGTTGGCTGGCGAGGTGATCCAAAGGAGACGAACGATCGTCTCGTAGTCATCCCGATGCCGGAAGAGCGTGTGGGCAATCCGCGTGCCGATGACATGGTCGATCAACAGCAGCGGAATGGCGATTCCGAGCACGATCTGGGTCATCTCCGCGGCCGGCATCACCAGGCTCCTGCGTCTATAAACGGAGCGCAGCACCAAGGTGATGTGCGTAAGGACCGCCCCGTAGAACACCACCGTTCCCACAGGGTTGCGCCAGATCGCCAGGAAAAGCCTTCGCCCGTCGTCAGCGGCCGAGACGGAAATCAGACCCAACGCATGGTTGGAGAGATGCAGCAGCACGAAGAAAAACATGACGAGCCCGGAACCGAGCCGAGCGTGTCTGATCGAGCGCTCTGAAAAAATACTGGTGGCAGCGATCGTCGCCATTCATTCCCGTTCTTGAATACCAAATGACAAATGCAATAGAGAGGACGGAATTAAGGTGGAATTGCCGCCACTGCGATTGCGATCGCCTTTCATGTCTATCAGCAAAACTTATGCAAGCTGACAATAGCGGAATTTCTGGTGGCTGGCCCGTACAACGATTGTAAACAGTGTGTGTCGATGGAGGTGCGGAAATGCGGATTGCGTTCTACGCGCCGTTGAAATCCCCGAACCACCCCGTTCCATCCGGCGACCGCCTGATGGCGCGCCTGCTCATGCGCGCTCTGGAGCTTGCCGGATATTCGGTCGAAATCGTCTCGGAGTTCCGCAGCTTTGCAGCGACACAGGAGGAGGCGAGCGGGCGGCGGTCCGCCGCAGAGGCGGAATTGAAGCGCCTGCGGGACGACTGGACAAGCAAGCCGCGCCCCGACCTCTGGTTTTGCTATCATCCCTACTACAAATCGCCCGATGTCTTCGGGCCGGCACTCTGCCGGGAATTCGCCATCCCATACGTCACGGCCGAGGCGTCGTATTCGGCGAAAAGAGACGCGACGGAATGGGGCGAGCAACAAGGACTGGTCGTGGACGGCGCCCGCGCGGCAGCCGTCAACATCATTTTCACCGAGCGCGACCGGGCCGGGCTGGCACAAGCCCTACCGACGGGTTCATTCGCCGCCCTGAAGCCTTTCATCGATACGACGCTTTTCGCGACCGCCCTGCCTCAGGCGAAGCCAGAACGCCTGATCGCCGTAGCAATGATGCGCAGGGGCGACAAGATGCAGAGCTACACGATGCTCGCCGCGGCGCTGCAGCACCTCGGGGATCGCCCCTGGACGCTGGCAATCGCAGGCCATGGGCCGATGCGGGCCGACGTGCGGCAGTTGTTTGGCGCCTTCGAATCGGAACGCATCGAATGGCTCGGAGAGCTCAGCGCCGGCGAAATCGCTCATGAGCTCGGCCGCTCCGGCATCTATGTATGGCCGGGCTGCGGAGAGGCCTACGGGCTTGCCTATCTGGAGGCGCAGGCTGCAGGATTACCAGTGGTCGCCCAGAAGACCGGAGGCGTTCCCGAGGTGGTTATCGACGGCGCCACCGGCCATCTGACGCCCGCAGGCGATGTGCCGGCCTTCGCAGCAGCAATCGCAGCTTTGCTTGACGATCCCGTCAAGCGCTCGACAATGGGCGCAAGCGCGCGTCACTTCGTTCTGGAGGAGCGTTCGCTCCAGGTTGCAGCAGAAGCACTGGATGCCATTCTGCAGACTTATGTGAGACGAAAAGCATGACCGAGGATCAAATCTGGGCGCCCCTCCGGCAGGAACTCGACCGCTGGCAGTCGGCCGGTCGACAGGCACGACTTTGGTTGCGCGACGACGACGCAATCGCGCCGACCGATGCACTCGAGAGCCTGCTCAGGATCACCCGTCAATCTTCCGTCCCGCTAACGATTGCGGTTATTCCGGCGTCGACTGGCGAAGCGTTGGCAACGTGCCTCTCCCGCGAAGATCACGTTCTCGTTGCCGTCCACGGCTGGTCGCATGCAAACCATGCCGGGCCGGACGAAAAGAAACAGGAGCTCGGCGGCCACCGGCCGGCGCATATCGTGCTTGGAGAATTGCGCGATGGCCTAGTCACGCTCCAAGATCTTTACGGTCCAAGGCTTTTGCCCATGCTGGTGCCGCCTTGGAACAGGATAAGCGACGAGCTGGTCCCGCAGCTTGGCGCGCAGGACTTCGATGTGCTGTCGGTATTCGGCAGAGCCAAGGCCGGCAACCCGATCCGCCTGCTGAACACCCATGTCGATGTCGTCAATACCCGCGGACAGCGCGGCAACCGTGCGCATGCGGATCTGGTTGGAGAATTGGTGGCGCAATTGCAGGCTCGCTCTGCTGGCGACGATGAGCCGATCGGCCTACTCACCCACCATCTGGTGCATGGGGCGTCGGAATGGGAATTCCTGGCCCGCCTCTTGCGGGAAACCGGACATCATCGCGGTGCCATCTGGATGTCGGCGCGCGATCTGCTTAGCTGATTTCGAGGACCTGATTGTCCCTGGCGGCAAAAGCCCCTGGGAACGAAGCCTGTGCCTCCTGTTCCATCTGCTCCAGCTGCGTATCCGTACGCGACGGGGCATGGTGGAACAGGGCAAACTGCTTGGTGCCGGCCATCTTGGCGAGTTCGACGCCATGCTGCCAAGTGGAGTGGCCGAAGCCTTTGAAGCGCTGCATCTCGTCTTCGTTATAGGTGCAGTCGTAGACGGCGAGATCGACGTCTTTCATCATCTCGAGCGCAACCGGATCGTAGACGCCGGGGATATGCTCGATGTCGTAGATCAGGGCCACCGAGCGTCTCTTCCATTCGATACGGTAGCCGATCGCGCCGCCGGGATGGTTCAGCATGAAGGTCTTGATCTTGATACCGGGCCGCGGCTCCAGCGTCTGGCCCGCATGAAAGTCGCGAAAGCTCATAGTCGCCTGGCAGATGTCGGTTTTGACAGGAAACCATGGGGGGCTGATAAACTGCTCGATCATCTCGCGGGTGCTCATCTTTCCGTCGAGATGGCCGGACCAGATCGTCAGATCGATGGTGGGATAATAGATCGCCTTGAAGAAGGGCAGACCGATGATGTGGTCGTAGTGACAATGGCTGAAAAACAGGTCGACGTCCCGGACGTCCTCATTGAGCATGGCAAGGCCAGCTTCGCGTACGCCCGATCCGGCGTCGAAGATCATCCGGTGTTCACCGCAGCGAATTTCGATGCACGAGGTGTTGCCGCCATAGCGATCGAATTCGGGGCCCGAGACCGGGATGCTGCCGCGAACGCCCCAAAACTTTACCTGAAACAGATCTTTACTCATCGCGTCTTCAAAATGGGCCAACCCCACAACGCTATCGTAATCATATCGTGATTAGCAAGCGAAGCGTGGAATTCCATGGGCGACCCCGTATCGTTGGTATCGTTTCTACCCGCTATCAGTTCGACTGGTAGATTTTCCTAAGCAATCGATTTTTGCTTCGGAAAGCAACTGCCCATGGTTTGTTTTCGGTAAACGGACCATAATGCCTGGGCAGGACAGAAGCGACACGGTCCGCATTTCTTTGTATTAGATGGTTGCTCGGCCCTCCAAATACAATTGTCGGCTCCTTCGCCAATAGTATGAGGCGCTGGGACATTGGAGGGCAACGCGACGATCGCATCGCCCGGACTTAATGAAGCCCTCCAACACCCAGCAGACGCTCTACAGTGTCGTGATCGTCAGACAGTTCCTTCGGCGCACCGGCCCAGGCTAGACGCCCGCGCTCGAGCACGATCACGTGGTCGGCAAAATCCAAGGCGCTCTGGATACGTTGTTCGACAAGAAGAATGGTCATGTCGCCGGTCTTTGCGAGCGCGGCGAAAGCCGCCATCAGTTCCTCGCAAATGACGGGCGCCAACCCCTCGAGTGGCTCGTCAAGGAGAAGCACCGACGGACGGCCGAGGATTGTGCGCGCCGTGGACAGCATCTGCTGTTCGCCGCCGGAAAGCTGGTTGCCGAGGTTACGGCGTCGTTCCTTCAAGCGCGGAAACATCCCGTAAGCTTCCTCAAGCGCGCCCTTTGCGCGGCCCTTGAGGCCCACGAAGAGATTCTCCTCGACCGTCAAGGTCGGAAAGATGCAGCGTGCCTGCGGCACATAACCCAATCCCTTGTGAGCACGTGCAGCACTCGGCATCGCCGTTACATCGGCTGCGCCGATGCGTATCCTACCATCATAGCGTTTGGTCTGTCCGGCCAACGTCGCAAGTAGCGTGGTCTTGCCCATGCCGTTGCGACCGAGAACGGCGAGGCGCGCGCCGGCAGGAACGGAGAAGGAAACGCCTTCGAGAACGCGTGTCGGTCCGTAGCCGGCGGACAGGTTTTCGACCTCAAGCTGCGTGGCTGGCATTGGCATAGCTCCCGAGATAGGCCTGGCGAACGCGGGCATCCTTGGTGACGTCGGCAGGCGATCCGTCGAAGATGATCGCGCCGGCAGCGAGAACGACGACGCGCTTGGCGAAGCGGAAGACGAGATCCATGTCGTGCTCGATCATCAAGACGGCGAGATCGGCGGGCAGGTCGGAAAGCGCCTGCTCGATGCGGCCGGTATCGCTCTGGGGAACACCGGCCGCCGGCTCGTCAAGCAGCAGCACCTTCGGCCGCAGCGCCATGGCGACGGCGATCTCCAGGAGACGTTGCTGGCCGTAGGCAATCTCATTGACCTTGCGATGCATGAGATGAGCAATGCCGAGCGTTGTGAGCAGGTCGCTTACCTCGTCCATCACATCGGGCATCGCAAGGAAATTTCCGAGCATGCGGCCCGTGCGTCCCTGACGCTGGAGGATGGCAAGGGCCACATGCTCGGCCGGCGTCATCTCAAGGAACAGCCGGGTAACCTGGAAGGACCGCACCAGGCCGCGCTTGACGCGGCCATTGGACCCGATCTTGGTGACGGTCTCGCCGGCAAGCCGGACATCGCCGGAATCGGGCTGAAGGTTACCCGTCACAAGATTGACGAATGTCGTTTTGCCCGCTCCGTTCGGTCCAATCAGCGCCACGCGATCGCCCGGTGCCATCGACAGCGAGACGTCGTTTGTCACGGCAAGGCCACCGAAGGATTTCTTCAGCTTGAGGACTTCGAAGACGGCGCTCATTGTCCCGCCTCCTTCTTGCGGTTCAGGAAAGCTGCGGCGGAGCCATAGAGCCCCTTCGGGGCAAATAAGACAACGGCGATCAACAGTGCGCCGACCATCGTCAGCCAGTGGAACGGATTTGCCGCCGAGACATAATCCTCAAACAGCATGAAGATTACAGTTCCAGACAGCGCGCCGAACAGCGAGCCGGTGCCGCCGAGGACGAGCATGACAAGCGACTCCGCTGACAGCGTGAAGGAAAGGCTGTCGAGGCCGACGACCTGCGTGGTAATGGCGTTGAGTGCCCCACCGACGCCGGCGACCGCTCCCGAGATCACGTACATCTTCATCAGGGCGGCTTTTGGCGAGGCGCCCATCGCGCGGACGCGGACCGGATCCTCCTTGATGCCGCGACACAGCATGCCGAAGGGCGAGCGGACGAGCAGGCGCAGGATCACAAAGACGATGAGCAACAGGACAATCGCAAAGACATAGGCGGTATGGCCATAGAGATCGAACTCGAAGTAACCGAAGATCGGATCGGTAGAGATGCCCGACAGGCCATCACTACCGCCGGTCCAGCTGGATGCCTTGTTGGCGAACTCGTGGAAGAGATTGATAAGCGCGATCGACAGCACGAGCTGTGGCAGGCCGTGGCCACGCAGGATGACGGCGCCGCTGACAAATCCGGCTACTGCCCCGCCAACGACACCTGCAAGCGTCATCAGCAGCGGATCGTTGATGCCGTAGTGAGCCGAGAGGATGCCGGCCGCATAGGCACCCGATCCAAAGAGGGCCGCATGGCCAAGTGTCGCAACCCCGCAGTAACCGGTGACGAGATCAAGCGACAAGACAAGCAAGGCGGCCGCGACGATACGCGTGAGCAGCGCGAGATTGTCCGGAAACAACAGGTAGCCGATCGCGGCAACGACGACGATGGCGGCGACGCCCGCCACATCACGCCCCATCGAGCGATGCGGGCGGGCAGACATGGAAATTGCTGCTTCGGTATTCATAGCGACAGCCATTCTATTTCGTCCTTCCCGCAAGGCCACGCGGGAAGATGCAGATGATGGCAATGACCGCGAGGTAGAAGAAGAATTCGCCGAACTCCGGCATCAGGTAGCGTCCGGTGGTGTCGATGCCGCCAAGCAGGAGGCAGGCCAGCAGGGCTCCAGGGATGGACCCCGCACCGCCGACCGAAACCACCACGAGGAAGGTCACCATGTATCTGAGTGCATAGTAGGGTTCGACGGGCAGCATCTCGGCGCCGACAACGCCGCCAAAAGCGGCGAGCCCAACCGCCACAGCAAAGCTTAGCGCATAGATGATCTCGGTGCGTACTCCGAGTGCCGCCGCCATCGCCGCATTGTCGACAGAGGCGCGCAGCTTCACCCCGAAGCTTGTTCTTTCGATCGCGTACCAAAGCCCGACGGCGACAGCGAGACCGCACAGGATCGCAAACAGGCGATGGACTGGGATGGTTCGGAAGCCAAGATCAGCCGAGCCCTGAAGTCCTGATGGTAGCGGGATCGTCTTCAGCGTTGGACCGAAGACGTAGTTTGCAATACCGATGATGCAGAAGGTGATGCCGATGGTCATCAGCACCTGCGTCAGTTCCGGCGCCCCATAGATGCGCCTATAGAGAAAGCGCTCGACAGGAATTGCTATGATCACCGTACCAACGACAGCAGCGATCACCGCAACGCCGTAACCGAGCCCGAGATCGCGCGCCGCATAGGAGGCGATGTAGCCGCCGATCATGGCGAAAGCGCCGTGCGCAAGATTGACGACGCGCATCAATCCCATGGTCACCGACAGACCGATCGAGATGACGAACAGCACCATGCCATAGGCAAGCGCATCGACGGCTATGCTGAAGACTGTTTGCATGAGGTTATCCCGATGCTGTTGGAGCGGGCCGGTGTTGCGGTGCTTGAGCGTGCTCGGCGCCGCCAGCATTCTCCGGTCCGCTGCAGGTATCAGAAGCCGTTACTTCGCAGCCGCAAGGCCAGGATCACCCTGTTTTTCGAACGTCTGGACTTCCTTGTTGTAATAAGTCCCATCATCGGCCTTGGTGACTTCGCGCAGGTAGATGTTCTGCGTGATGTGGCGGCTTTCCGGATCGATCGAGACCGGACCACGCGGGCTGACCCACGTCAGTCCCTTGACTGCCTCGACGGCCTTGGCCGCGTCCTGCTTGCCGCCGGTCGCCTCGATCATCTTGTAGATCACATTCATGCCGTCATAGGCGCCAACGGCCGGAAAGGACAGCTCCGCCTTGTTGCCGATCGCCTTGGCCGCAGCTTCGACAAACGCCTTGTTTTCAGGAGAGTCATGCGAGACCGCATAATGGAAGGTCGTCTGGATGCCGAGAGCCGCATCACCAAGTGCTGGAAGGTCGGATTCCTGCGTCAGGTCTCCCGGCGCGAAGAACTTGATGCCGGCCGCCTTGAGACCGTTTTCGTTGTAGGCCTTGACGAAGCCGAGCGTCGTCGGACCGGACGGCAGAAAGGCAAAGACGCCCTGCGCGCCGGAATCCTTGATGCGCTGCATGATCGGGCTGAAATCGTTTGTCGACAGCGGCATGCGGATCGCCTCGACGACCTGGCCGCCTTCCTTTTCGAAGGCTGCCTTGAAGGCATTCTCCGCGTCGACACCCGGACCGTAGTCGCTGACGACTGAGATGACCTTGCTGACGCCGGCGTCATGGGCGACCTTGGCGATCGGGGTAGAGGTCTGCCATGTCGTGAACGAGGCGCGGACCACCAGTGGGCTCTTGGTGACGATCGCCGATGTGGCAGCATTCATGATCACGAGCGGCGTATTCGCCTGCTTCAGGATCGGTGTCACGGCCATCGCATCAGGCGTGAAATAAAAGCCGGCCAGGTACTGGACCTTTTCCTTGACGACCAGTTCCTGCGCCAGTGCCTTGGATTGCGCCGGATCGGCGGCCGGAAGATCGCGGTAAATCACTTCCACGGTATTGTCGCCGACCTTGTTGCCGTTGATTGCCATGTAGGCGTCAATACCGGCCTTGAAGTTCTTGCCCTGCAGGGCAAATGGACCCGAGAACGGCCCGACGACGCCAACCTTGATCGTGTCAGCATAGGCCGCTGTGCTCATGACGATTGCCGCGACGGCGGCCAGGACAAACCGTTTCATAAATCCTCCCATTGACTGTGGCGCACTCCCACGCCGGACTAGCCAGAAGCTAAAACCGTGGCGATAGTGTCTCATCCCAAACGGTAATGTAAAATGAAATAAAAGCCGAAATTCATACTTCCAGGGTTATGAGTTTCGCCGCCCAATTCGCTTGATATGACCGGCCAGTTCAAGCGCCAGGCGAAGCGAAGCGGCTGTAGCCATAACCATTTGCGGCAGAATAAGCCATTCGAGCATCCAGGCCGCGCCCGATCGCTCCTGTTCATGCACCAGCGATTGATGGCAACCGGAAAGCTGGGTCGCATTGAAGCGCGCAAGAGCAACCAGCGTTTCAGCGGCGACCGGATTTTGCTTGTGCGCCATTGCGGACGAACCGCCGCCACCGGCAAGCTCGATCTCATCGCCGGCCTGTGCCAAAAGCGCGATATCCTGGCCAAATTTGCCGAGGCTGCCACTGATGAGTGAGAGCAGATTGGCGAAATCAGCGATTATCCCGCGTTGGCTTTGCCATTGCGGCGTGTCGGAAAGGCCGAGTTCCTGAGCAAGGGCAGCGCGTACGGCCGATGCATGATCCTGAAGCTTGTCGAGCGTGCCGGCCGCCCCGCCAAACTGCACGGGGAACCGCTGTTCGGTCAGCCGGTCGCGATAGCCGCCGAGCGGCGCGCTCCATGCACGAAGACGATCCGACACGGTGATCGCAATCGCTGCCTGCATGCGTGTCCGCCCCATCAGGACATTCTTTCCAAACTGCGCGTCGAGATTGTCGAACGCCGTGGCAAGCTGCGAGAGCCGACTTGAAAACAGGAACGCGATTGCCTTGAGCCGAACCATCAAACTGGTGTCGATGACATCCTGGCTCGTGGCGCCGAGGTGAACGCAATCGCAATACGGACTACCGACTGCCTTGCGAAGCTGTTTGACGAGATCGGCAACCACAACCCCATCGCGGGCAGTGGCTGCTCTCAGATGCAAAACGTCCGGCTCAAACGTCGCGCAAACTGTGCCGATGTGGCGGGCGGCCTCGTGTGAAATCAGGCCATGACCGGCCTCGGCCTTCGCGAGCGCTGCTTCAAAGCCGAGCATCGCGCGAATATCCGCCTGCGCGCAGAAATACGAAGCCGTCTCGTCGTCGCCAAGCAAGCCGGAAAGAAAGGGGTGATCGTAAGCTGAGATCGTCATCAGTATCTTTCTTGCGCGAACCGATAACTGCGCCCGGAATCGTCGCGTTGCAAGGTCCCCGCAGCCCTGCGATCAGATATCCAGGAACACGGTCTCCCTGTCTCCTTGAAGTCGAATGTCGAAGGTGTAGGTCGAGTCCTCGCGCACGGCAATCAGCGTGTCGACGCGCTCGCGGTGCTCGATGCGCAAGAGCAGCGGGTCGGCCTTGTTGGCCTCGGTCTCCTCGGGAAAATACATGCGCGTGTGCAGGCCGATGTTGATGCCACGAGCGACGATCCAGAAGGTGATGTGCGGCGCCATCTTGCGTCCGTCCTTGAAAGGAACGCGACCTGGCTTGACGGTGTCGAAGGTGAAAACGCCGTCTTCGGCGCGCGTCGCGCAGCGACCCCAACCGGTGAAGTTCGGATCTGCCGTGCCACGCATTTCAGACGGGCTGTTATAGAGGCCGGCGCTGTCGGCCTGCCAGATTTCGATGACGGCATCGCGGACCAGCGCACCAGCTCCGTCAAGAACGCGGCCGGTCACGGTGATACGCTCTCCGAGAGTCTTGTCGTTGACCATCATCGAGCCAAGGTCGTCTTCATAAACGCCACCGATGTCGCAGAAGTTCGGCGTTAGGCCGATATGAACGTACGGGCCAGCCGTCTGCGACGGTGTTTCCTTGAGGTAACCGAGTTCCTGTACCATCAATTCCCCTCCAGGCGGTTCTCGAACATCGTCGAGCGGCGACCGCGCAGCACGATATCGAACTTGTAGGCGCGCGCATCCATCGGAATTGTATTGCCCCAGTCGAGCGGCGCAATCAGTTGCTCAATGGCGCGCTTGTCCGGGATCGTGCCGACAATCGGACACTTCCAGATCATTGGATCACCCTCGAAATACATTTGCGTAATCAGACGCTGGGCAAACCCGTGGCCGAAGATCGAAAAGTGGATATGGGCCGGCCGCCAGTCGTTGACGCCGTTCGGCCAGGGATAGGCCCCTGGGCGAACCGTACGGAAAGAATACTGACCGTACTCGTCGGTGATGCAGCGTCCGCAACCGCCGAAATTCGGATCGATGGCGGCGAGATAGGTTTCCTTCTTGTGTCGATAGCGCCCGCCGGCGTTGGCCTGCCAGAACTCGACAAGAGCACCGGGCACCGCCCGGCCACGTTCATCGAGCACGCGGCCATGAACGATGATGCGTTCGCCGATGGCACTCTCGCCCGGCTTGGCGAAGTTGTGGATCAAATCATTGTCGAGCTCGCCGATGACAGAATGGCAAAAGACCGGGCCTGTGATCTCCGAGATCGTCCCGTCAAGCGAGAGTAGTGCGCGCTGCGGCGAACGCAAAACAGAGGTCTTGTAGCCCGGGGTCAGGGCGGGCGCGTGCCACGCGCGATCACGGGCGAAGAAGGCGCCGGTTTCAGGCTTGCGGTTGGTGAGGTCAGACATACTGTGCCTTTCAGGCCGCCTTTCCGGCGTCCATCTGCTCGAAAACGTGCTTGGCGATCTTGATGGCGTGATTGGCGGCGGGAACACCTGCATAAATCGCCACGTGCAGCAGCGCCTCGCAGATGTCATCTCGTGAGGCGCCGGTGTTGGCGGTGGCGCGCACATGCATGGCCACCTCGTCATCCTGGCCGAGCGCGGCAAGAAGCGCGATGGTGACGATCGATCGCTCACGGCGCGTCAGCGTCGGGCGCGACCAGACGTGGCCCCAGGCGGCTTCCGTGATTAGGTCCTGGAACGGCTTGTCGAAAGGCGTCGAACTCGCTTCGGCGCGATCGACATGCGCATCGCCCAGTACAGCACGGCGCGTCGCCATCCCTTGCTGAAAGCGCTCCGATGGCTGGTGGCGTTCACTCATGGGTTCTTTTCTCCATGCAATGCGAAATCGATGAATGCGCGGATGATTGCCGTCAGCGCTTCCGGCTGCTCCACGCAAGGGATATGGCCGGCATCGCGAATGATCTCGAAGCGGGCGTTGGGAATGAGCTTGGCCGTCGACTTCACCAGATCGGGCGGTGTCGAGCCGTCCTGATCCCCAACGATGCAGATGGTCGGAACGCCGATCTTGGCGGCAGCCTCCGTGTAGTCGGCGTCACGGATCGCTTCGCAGGTGGCGAGATAGCCTTCCACCGGCTGGCGCACGAGCATGTTGCTGTAGCCGTGATAGGCCGTATTCTCGGGTCGCCGGAAGGCCGGCGTGAACCACAGCTTCATGACACCATCGACAATACTGCCGATGCCCTTGCTGGCAACGGTTGCAATGCGCGTATTCCAGCTTTCGGTGGTACCAATCTTGTGCGCGGTATCGCAAAGGATCAGCCCCTGCACCATGTCGGGACGCGCCTTGTAGAGCGCCTGAGCAATCAACCCGCCCACCGAAAGACCGCAGATGAAGGCCCGCTTGACCGCCAGAAGATCGAGCAAACCGCCAAGATCGGAGGCATGGTCTTCGATCGAACAAGGAACCTGACCGACATCGGAAAGCCCGTGGCCGCGCTTGTCGTAAACAACGATCGCATAATCCCCGGCCAGTCGCACGATCACGTCACGCCAGATGCGGAAATCGGTGCCAAGCGAATTGGCAAAGACAATGACCGGCTTGTCGGCGGGGCCGCCGATCAGCTGATAATGGATCGCGATGTCGTTGATACGAGCAAACTGCATGGCAAATCTCCTCTCCGCGCCCATCCCCATGCAAGCCGCAGTCGACTTGATGGAAAGATCCGCACAGACCCTGGTTCAAATTGGATGTTTAATTTGGTTAGGTAAAATGATATTTCGTGGCATTTCGATAACTCCGGAGTTATGAAAAGCATGATCGACAATCGCGTCAAGTTTCGTCATCTGCAGACATTTGTCGAGGTCGCTCGTCAGAAAAGCGTGATGAAGGCTGCCGAGCTGCTCAATGTCAGTCAGCCTGCAGTGACGAAGACGATCCGCGAATTGGAAGAGGTGCTTGGTGTGGCCGTCTTCGAGCGCGATGGACGCGGTATCAAGATCACCCGCTATGGCGACGTCTTTCTCCGCCACGCGGGGGCGGCGCTGACGGCACTGCGCCAGGGGCTTGATTCGGTCTCGCAAGAGCGTTTCGGCGAGGCACCACCGATCCGCATCGGCGCGCTCCCAACGGTATCGACGCGGATCATGCCGCGGGCGATGGAGCTTTTCTTGAAGGAGAACACCTGGAGCCGCATCAAGATCGTCACAGGCGAGAATGCAGTGCTTCTCGAGCAGTTGCGTGTGGGGGACCTTGATCTCGTCGTCGGGCGTCTTGCCGGAGCCGAAAAGATGGCCGGCTTCTCCTTCGAGCACCTCTATTCGGAGCAGGTCGTCTTTGCCGTTCGTGCCGGCCATCCGCTCCTCAAGTCGCGCCAGTCCCTATTCGCGAACCTTAGCGAATACACAGTGCTGATGCCCACGCGCGCCTCCATCATTCGCCCGTTTGTGGAAAGCTTTTTGATTGCCAACGGCGTGGCCAGTCTGCCGAACCAGATCGAGACGGTTTCGGATTCCTTCGGCCGCGCCTTCGTGCGGTCGAGCAACGCCATCTGGATCATCTCGACAGGCGTCGTCGCGACCGACATCGCCGACGGCTTGCTGGAAGTCTTGCCGATCGACACGAGCGAAACGAAAGGCCCGGTCGGATTGACAATGCGCACGGACGCCATCCCCTCGCTGCCGCTCTCTATCTTAATGCAGACATTGCGGGAAGCGGCAACCGAGATTGCCGTGAAGACCTAGCGACCCTGTTCGCGATACGACCCGCGTGGTATCGTCCAGCTCGTGCAACTGCGCGTGGGAGCCACACTATGGGAAGTGCAGCCGCATTACATGGAACATGGCGAATGGTGTCTTGGAAACGGAAGATGGTTGCGTCCGGCACCGTTTCCGACGTGATGGGACCGGACCCCGTCGGTTTCTTATCGTATCAACCGGACGGCAGAATGATGGCATTGGTCGTCAGCAGCGAACGGCCAGTCTCTAACGGTAAGATGCCGACAGATTCCGAAAAGGTTGCTCTCTTCGATAGCATGCTCGCCTATGCCGGCACCTACACGTTCGATAACGGCCGCGTTATCCACCATGTCGATGCCAGCTGGAATCCGGCCTGGGGTGTGACCGACCTGGTTCGGCCATTCTCCATCGACGGCAACAGGCTGAGGATCAGCGGCGCGCCGGGTGTGGATCCCGCGACAGGCGAGGAAGTCATCTACGAACTCGAATTCCGAAAGATCTGAGCGCGGGCGAGCAGCGGTGGGACGCATTGACCACCGCCGCTCTCCATGCACCCTTCCGTGGATGGCGGAAGGGGAGCTAGTAGGGAAGACCGACGTAATTTTCCGCAAGCGCCGTCGAAGCCGCACGTGAATGTGTGAGATAGTCGAGTTCAGCTTCCTGAATCTTTTGGTCGAAGTCACCGGTATCAGGGAACCGGTGCATCATCGTCGTCATCCACCAGGAGAAACGAACCGCCTTCCATACCCGGGCGAGCGCCCTTTGCGAGTAGGCGTCAATGCCCGCGTTCGAGCGATCCTGGTAGTGCTCTATGAGGCCCGAAAACAGATAATGCACGTCGCTCGCGGCAAGATTGAGGCCTTTGGCGCCAGTTGGCGGCACGATATGGGCTGCATCGCCGACCAGGAACATGCGGCCAAAGCGCATCGGTTCGGCAACGAAGGAGCGCAGCGGCGCGATCGACTTCTCGAAGGAAGGCGCGCTGACAAGTGCCTCGGCATGGTGTGCAGGCAGACGTCGGCGCAGCTCGTCCCAGAAGCGGTCGTCGCTCCAGGCATCGATCTTTTCGTCGAGCGGACACTGGATGTAATAGCGGCTGCGATGCGCAGAACGCATGGAACACAGCGCAAATCCCCGCGGGTGGTTGGCATAGATCAGTTCATGATTGACAGGAGCGACTTCGGCCAGAATTCCAAGCCAACCGAAGGGATAAACCTTTTCGAAGGTGCGCAGCGATTTTTCCGGCACCGCCTTGCGGCTGACGCCGTGAAAACCGTCGCAGCCGGCAATGAAATCGCAGTCTATCCGATGGGCGAGGCCATCCTTTTCGTAGCTTACGTAGGGGGCCGTTCCATCGAAGCCGTGCGGCTGAACATTGGCCGCTTCATAGATCGTCTGGGCGCCGCTGATCTCGCGCTGCTCCATCAAGTCTCGGGTGATTTCCGTTTGCCCGTAGACCATGACGCGCTTGCCGCCGGTCAAACCAAAAAGATCGATGCGGTGATCGCGCCCGTCGAAGGCAAGGGAGAAACCATCATGCGGGAGACCTTCGGCATGCAGGCGCGCGCCCGCCTTTGCCTCGTCGATCAGGCCGACGGTGCCTTCCTCGAGCACTCCAGCGCGCACGCGGCCAAGGATGTAGTCCTTCCCGACCCGATCCAGGATGATGTTGTCGATGCCGGCCTCTTTCAGCAGTTGGCCGAGCAAAAGCCCTGATGGGCCGGAGCCGATGATGGCTACCTGTGTGCGCATGGTGTCCTCCCGCACTTGTCTTTTGTTAAATTGTGACGAGGCGCGACGCGATCAGCAATGGACAATTCCATCACGAAACTGCACTAATCGAACATACGGCGGACGAGGTGGAAATGGCGAGGATTGTTCCGACATACGAGCTATACGGCGAGAACACCGGTCGAAAGCCAGATTTTTGGCTGCATTGCGAAACAATTCCATCGCGCAGCAGCCTACATCATTGGGAGATCCGGCCGCATCGCCATGACAGTTTCTTTCAGATATTGCACATAGATAGCGGTTCCGGGGAGGCCATGTTCTCAGGCGTCCGGCGCGCGATCGAACCACAGTCGGTGATCACTGTTCCTCCCGGCGTCGACCACGGCTTTCGCTTTTCCAAGGACATCGAGGGCTTCGTCATTACGGTACTGAGTTCGCATCTGAAGGCGATACCCGGCGACCGCAGCAGGCTCGGCGAGTGGATGGCTTCTCCGCATCTGACGAAACTCGACATGGAAGATGAGGACGCACGCTACGTCGCGGCTTGCCTGCAGCGGCTCGGGCACGAGTTTTCGCAACGGCGGGCCGGACGCAATGATCTGCTGGAGTCCTATCTGACGTCGGCCCTGCTACTGACAGCGCGCCTCTCTTCGGCCGGGAGGGAAGATCAGGCGGCTGCCGATGAGAATGAGCGACGCATGGAGCTGCTTCACGGCCTGATACAGCGGCATTTCAAGTCGCATGAGCCGGCCGCCTTCTATGCCAGGGCGCTCGGCATCTCGCCGACCCACCTCAACCGGATCGTGCGCGCCACGACCGGCTACGGCGCGCATGAATTGATTGCCCGCAAGCTTCTCGATGAGGCAAAGCGCGAATTGGTCTTCACCTTTGGCAGCGTCCAGGAGATCGCCTATCGCCTAGGTTTCTCGGATCCCGCCTATTTCTCGCGTTTCTTCCTCAAGCAGGCCGGCCAGACGCCCAGGTCATGGCGCATGGCGGAGCGAGCCAAGCTTGGCGTCTAGCTGCATTGGCAGCAACCTGCCTTGGGCAGCGCTCGGGGAACGGACTATTCCCCGGCAAATCTGCGCTGGAGGTGACCGTCGATAGGAGTGACCAGATGTTGCTTCATCTGCCTTAAAGCGGCTTACTCGGGTGCGGCAATACGAATAGGACGGGTTCCGACCGGCGCGCCGGTTACGCGGTCGATGGTGACGGGATCGATCTCCGTTCCGGTCTCGGCGTCGAAGAAGCGCGTCACCTTTCCCCCGCCGCGATGCTTGCGTCCCCAGGCGCCGATCGCAAACAGAACCGGCAGAAAGTCGCGACCGGCTTCCGTCAGCACATACTCGTCCCGGGGCGGACGGTCGGAATAGCGGCGTTTCTCCAGAAGCCCCTCCTCGGTGAGGGCCGAAAGTCGCCCCGTCAGCATCGTCGGCGCGATACCGAGGCTCTTGCGGAAATCATCGAAGCGGGTCAGCCCCGCATGGGCGTCACGCATGATCAGCATGCTCCATGCGTCTCCCACAAGCGCCAGGCTCCGGGCGATCAGGCAGGGTTGGTCCGAAAGATTCTTCATGTCGATATCTTTTTAGTAGTGACTTGATACTGATTTGATAGTAACTGATTGCTCATCGATGTTCCATGACAAAATGAAAGCGGAAGCCGATGAGTAAAAGAGAACGCGGCGTCGCCCTGGTCACGGGCGCTTCCTCGGGCATTGGGCTGGTGACGGCGGAATCGTTGCGGCGCGATGGCTACCGTGTCTTCGGCACCAGCCGAAAGCCGATGGCCGATACGCCCGATGGGATCGCGATGCTGATCTGCGATGTCATCAACGATCAATCCGTGCAGAGCGTCGTCGACGAGGTTTTAAGCCGGGAAGGGCGGATCGATCTGCTCGTCAACAATGCCGGGATCGGCTTGCTTGGCGGGGCCGAGGAATCGACAACGGCGCAGGCGAAAGCGGTATTCGACGTCAACGTCTTCGGCACCATGCGAATGACGAATACGGTCCTGCCGGTGATGAGACGGCAGCGCCGAGGCCGGATCATCAACCTTAGCTCCATACTCGGGCTGATCCCGGCTCCCTATAACGCGCTCTACGCATCGACCAAGCACGCCATCGAAGGCTATTCGGAATCTCTCGACCACGAAGTGCGAACGCAGGGCATCCGCGTCGTGCTCGTCGAACCCGGTGTCACCCGCACCTCCTTCGAAGAGAACATCACGCGACCGGACCGACCGCTTGCCGTCTACGATGCGGCGCGCGCCAGCGCCGAGAGACTGATGCGCGAAATCGTCGCGAAGGGCGATGCAGCCGAGGTGGTCGCCGAAACCATCGTCCGGGCAGCCAACGCGGCATCGCCCAAGAGACGTTATACTGCCGGAAAAGCGGCAGGACAGGTCCGTTTCATCCGCCGCTTTCTGCCCGAGTCCTTCGTCGACAAGAGCCTTCGCAAATTCAACAGACTTCCCGATTGAGCGTTCATCGCCGCACTACCGGTGCTGCCGGCTCACACAGAAACGAAAGTTCGTATGATGAAAGCATTCCTGATCGATCGCTATGGGAAAGGCGGCGCCCTACAGCTCGGCCAAAGTCCTGAACCGCAGTTGCGTGAGAACGACGTCATGGTCGAGATTCACGCCGCTGGCGTGAACCTGCTGGACGGCAAGATCCGGGACGGAGAGTTCAAGCTGATCCTGCCCTACCGCCTTCCGCTGGTACTCGGCAACGATGTCGCGGGCGTTGTGGTCCGGGTGGGGGCCAATGTCCGGCGATTCAAGCCCGGTGACGAGGTCTACGCACGTCCGGCCCAGGATCGGATCGGCACATTTGCAGAATATATCGCCATGGACCAGGCCGATGTAGCAATGAAGCCCGCCAATCTGACCATGGAAGAGGCAGCATCCATTCCGCTTGTCGCGCTGACGGCGTGGCAGGTGCTTGTGGAGCGAGCCAACTTGCGCAAGGGGCAGAAGGTTCTGATCCATGCCGGCTCGGGCGGCGTGGGCACGATCGCGATCCAGCTTGCCAAGCATCTCGGCGCCGATGTGGCCACGACCACGAGCACCGCAAATGTCGCTCTTGTGAAAAGTCTCGGCGCAGACGTCGTGGTCGACTACAAGAAGGATGATTTCGAAAAAGTGCTGCAGGGCTATGACGTCGTGCTGAACAGCCTAGGGAAGGAGACGCTGGAGAAATCCCTTGCTGTTTTGAAACCCGGCGGCAAGCTGGTCTCGATTTCCGGTCCGCCCGATCCCGACTTTGCGAGGCAGAACGGCTCTGGCTGGCTGCTGCAACAGGTCATGCGTCTGCTGAGTTTCGGCATCAGGAGAAAATCGAAACGCCGGGGGATCAACTATTCGTTTCTCTTCATGACAGCGAACGGCGGACAGCTTGGAAAGATCACCTCCCTGATCGAGGCGGGTAACATACGCCCGGTGATTGATCAGGTCTTCCCGTTCGAGAGGACCAATGAGGCGCTGGATTATGTCGAAACGGGTCGTGCGAAGGGGAAGGTCGTGGTCGCGGTGAAGTGATGCCGGCTGATTGGCACAGACACCGCGAAATCGAAGACCTGTTCGGAAGACTCAAGGACAGTTGTCGCATTCACACCCGATGTGACCGCTGCGAACACATCTTCTTCTCAAGCGCATGGATCGCGCCTGCCGGCATCTTCTAGGTCTGATTTGCGAGCCCCGAGCCTAGCGCAGCACGAGGCGCAGCGCCTTTTGTGTCTCCCTGAGCAGTGGCAGGTAGCGAGCCGGCATGTCCGCGGCTGGCGCGTGCGCGGCCGGCGCGCCGATGTTGATTGCCGCCACCGTTTGCCCGCGATCGTTCTCGACAGGAACTGCAATCGAGCAAAGGCCGATTTCCAGCTCCTGATCGATCACGGCGTAACCCTGCTCGCGCACGCGCCGGAATTCGGTCACCAGTTCCTCGACATCCGTCTTGGTGTTCGGCGTATTGGGCTTGAGGTCGGTGCGGGCAAGGATTGCTCTGGCGTCTGCCTCAGGGAGCGCTGCCAGCAGGACACGCCCCATCGAGGCACAGAAGGCGGGAAGACGGCTGCCAGGCGTCAGGTTGATCGACATGACACGACGCTGCGAGGCGCGCGCGATGTAGACGATTTCTGTGTTGTCGAGCACGGAGGCGGATGCGCTCTGCCCGGCTTTTTCTGACAGCTGATCCAGATGCGGCTGAATAAGGACGGGCAGGGGCGTTGCCGAGAGGTAGGCATGTCCCAGTCGCAGGATCTTCGGCGTCAGGGCGAAGAACTTGCCGTCGTAGTCGGCATAGCCGAGCTCGGCGAGTGTCAGCAATGAGCGCCGAACCGTGGCGCGGTCGAGGCCGGTCAGCTTCGCGGCTTCCGCAATCGAAAGACGCTGGCGCGTCTCCTCGAAGGCTTCGATCACCTTCAATCCTCGAGCAAACCCGCTGACAAAATCAGTGTCACGCATCGCCGTCCTCCTTGCTGCAGTTTGTGCGATATACGAACAAATGTCAAATAACGCACAAAATATTTGACGGCGCTTTTGCGGAGGCGCTTATTGCGCGCATTCGACAGCAGATTGCGGGAGGCCATATGGCGAAGATCGTATCGTTGAAGGAAGCCGTCGCCGAGAACGTAAGGGATGGCGACACCGTCGCCATGGAGGGCTTCACCCATCTCATCCCCTATGCCGCCGGCCACGAGGTGATACGCCAGGGCAAGAAGGACCTTTTCCTGATCCGCATGACCCCGGACATTCTCTACGACCAACTGATCGGGGTCGGAGCTGCGCGCGGCATGAAATTTTCCTGGGGCGGCAATCCCGGCGTTGGCTCGTTGCACCGTTTCCGCGATGCAGTGGAAAATCAGTGGCCGCGGCCGCTGGAGATCGAAGAACACAGCCATGCCGCCATGGCCAATGCCTACGAGGCAGGCGCTGCGAACCTGCCCTTCGCAGCGCTGCGCGGCTACATCGGCGCCGATCTTCCGAAGGTCAATCCCAACATCAAATCCGTGACGTGCCCGTTCACGGGCGAGGTCCTTGCCGCCGTTCCGGCCATTCGCCCCGATGTCACGATCATTCACGCGCTGCGGGCCGACCGCAAGGGCAACGTCCTGCTCGAAGGCATTGTCGGCGTCCAGAAGGAGGCGGTTCTCGCCGCCAGGCGCTCGATCGTGACGGTCGAGGAGATCGTCGACGAGCTCGCCCCGCCATCGCCGAACTCCGTCGTGCTGCCGACCTGGGCTGTAACCGCCGTCGCGAAAGTTCCAGGTGGCGCATTCCCGTCCTATGCACAGGGCTACTATCCGCGCTCCAATGCCTTCTACATCGCTTGGGACGAGATCGCCCGCGATCGCGACACCTTCCTGAAATGGATCGATGAGAACGTCATGCAGGCAAGCCCCGAAGACTTCGCCAAGCATGCAAAGAAGGTTGCGTGAGGAGGCCAGGATGAACGACTTTACCCCCACTGAAATGATGACCATTGCCGCAGCGCGCGCGCTGACCAATGACGATGTCTGCTTCGTCGGCATCGGCGCGCCATCGGCCGCCTGCAACGTTGCACGCCTGACCCATGCACCTGATATCACGCTCATCTACGAGAGCGGCACGGTTGGCACCAAGCCGGATGTATTGCCGCTCTCGATCGGCGATGGCGAACTTTGCGATACTGCACTCTTTACCGTCTCGGTGCCGGAAATGTTCCGCTACTGGCTGCAGGGCGGCCGCATCACCACCGGCTTCCTCGGCGGCGCCCAGATCGACAAGTTCGCCAACCTGAACACCACGGTCGTCGGCCCCTATGACCATCCCAAGGTTCGCCTGCCGGGCGGCGGCGGGGCGCCGGAGATCGCCAGCAATTGCGGCCAGATCTTCATCACCATGGCGCTTTCCAAGCGTGGCTTCGTGGACAAACTACCCTTCATCACCTCGATGGGTCACGGCGAAGGCGGCGATCACCGAGAGCGCCTCGGCATGAAGACCAAGGGCCCGACCCGCGTTATCACCGATCTCTGCATTCTCGAGCCGGCTCCGGTGACGAAAGAACTCACCGTTGTCTCGATCCATCATGGCGTCAACCGGGAGCAGATCGTCGAGAACTGCGGCTGGGCGATCAAGTTCGCCGACCATGTGATCGAGACGCCGGTTCCCACCGAAATCGAACTTTCGACGCTGCGCGACATCAATGCGCGCACCAAGAAAGCCCATCAGGGCGACAAGGAGGCCGCGTAGAATGGCTGACGCTTACATCTGTGACTATATCCGCACGCCGATCGGCCGCTTTGGCGGTTCGCTCTCGACCGTTCGCGCCGATGACCTCGGCGCCGTGCCACTGAAGGCGCTGCTGGAGCGCAACGGCAAGGTCGATTGGGAAACCGTCGACGACGTCATCTTCGGCTGCGCCAACCAGGCTGGCGAGGACAACCGCAACGTTGCCCGCATGTCGTCGCTGCTTGCTGGCCTGCCCATCTCCGTGTCCGGCACAACAATCAACCGCCTGTGCGGTTCGGGTATGGATGCCGTGATTGCGGCAGCCCGTGCGATCCGTGCCGGCGAAGCGGACCTGATGATTGCCGGCGGCGTTGAAAGCATGTCGCGCGCACCCTTCGTCATGCCGAAAGCCGAGACGGCCTTTTCGCGCAATGCCGAGATCTACGACACCACGATCGGTTGGCGCTTCATCAATCCCCTGATGAAGAAGCAGTACGGCGTCGACTCGATGCCGGAGACGGGCGAAAACGTCGCCGAGGACTACCAGGTTTCGCGCGAGGACCAGGACGCCTTTGCCGTTCGCAGTCAGGCCAAGGCCGCCGCCGCGCAGGCCAATGGCCGGCTGGCAAAGGAGATCACCTCCGTCTCCATCGCCCAGCGCAAGGGCGAACCCATGATCGTTGAGAAGGACGAACATCCGCGCGCAACGACGATGGAAGCGCTTGCCAAGCTTTCCACCCCCTTCAAGAAGGAAGGCGGAACGGTGACGGCCGGCAACGCATCCGGTGTCAACGATGGCGCTGCCGCCCTTGTCATCGCGAGCGAGGCTGCTGCCAGGAAACATGGGCTGACGCCGATCGCCCGCATCCTTGGCGGAGCAACCGGGGGCGTGCCGCCGCGCATCATGGGCATCGGCCCTGTTCCGGCATCGCGAAAGCTGATGGCCCGGCTCGGAATGACACAGGACCAGTTCGATGTGATCGAACTCAACGAGGCCTTTGCGTCGCAGGGGCTGGCAGTTCTGCGCGAACTCGGCATTGCCGATGACGACGGCCGCGTCAACCGAAATGGCGGGGCGATCGCCCTTGGCCATCCGCTTGGCATGTCCGGCGCGCGCATCACCGGCACCGCTGCGCTCGAGCTCCGCGAAACCGGTGGACGCTATTCTCTCTCGACCATGTGCATCGGCGTCGGTCAGGGAATTGCAATTGCCCTCGAGCGGGTCTGAAATGTTGCAAATGGAAACGGCGGGGGATGCCGCGCCGTCTCCGCTTGGCGCCTCTTACGGCATCAACTGGCCACCATTAACCTCGATGATCTGTCCGGTCACGTAGCCTGAGAGCGTCGCAGAAGCGAGGAAGAGATAGGCGCCGACACAATCCTCGGGCGTCCCCACGAACCCCATCGGAATGGATTTGCGTTGGATCTCCATCTGCTCGTCGTTCGTATAGCGATCATGAAACGGCGTGGCGATAACACCGGGCGCCACCGCGTTGACACGGATGCGATCGGGAACGAACTCCTTGGCATGGCCGCGGGTAATGGTCGAGACGAACCCCTTTGACGCAGCATAGAGCACGGCACCGTTGCCACCGCCGTTGCGCGCCGCAATCGAGGTTGTGTTGATGATGAAGCCGCCCTGTTTCTTCAGCCAGGGATGTGCTGCGCGCGTGGCGGCAAGCACCGAGCGCGCGTTCAAATCCATGACCTTCGTGTAGTGTTCGTCGGTATATTCGGCGGTCGGCTTGCGGCCAAGCATGCCGCCGGCATTGTTGATCAGCCCGTCGAGATGCCCGAAGGTTCTGGCCGTCTCCTCGACGACGCGTTCCGTCTCGCCCTCCTTCGATACATCGCCATGAACGAGGTGCACGGTACCACCAGCTGCCCGTATTTCGTCGGCAAGCGCTTCAGCGGGCTCCCGGCTCGCATTGTAGTGAATTCCGACTTTCATCTCCTGGGCGGCAAAGGCGCGCGCGAGCGCTGCCCCGATACCAGTCGAAGCGCCAGTGATCAGCACCGCCTTGCCGGAAAGGTCCGGAATTTTGATGGATGCAAGTAATTGAGCAAGATTTGCCATGGCAGCGATAGCCTCCAGGAATATGATGGGACGGGTGAGGGCAAGTTGGTTGCAAGGAGCTTATCAGCCACCATCGACACGGGGCAATGCCATATCCGCTATGGCGCCAGATCGAGTTCCGGGTAGTACCGAAAAATCCCTTCCTCGTTGAAGGCGAGCCGGCGTTGCGACCGTAAATACGCGGCGATGTTCGGCCGCTTGGCGACGGCATCGTGCAGCCCTGTCAGCCCCGGATAGTTGGCCGCATAGGCATTCATGGCCTTCGGAAAGGCATACCGCAGACCCTCAATCACCTGAAATAGCGACAGATCGACGTAGCTCGTCGTATCGCCGACGATGTGGCTCGATCCCTTTTGATTTTGTTGCAGCACTTGTTCGAAGTAACCGAGAAATTTCGGAATGCGTTCAACGATAAAAGCTTGGGAGCGGGCTTTCGCCGCTTCCTTCTGATCCTCGTAGTAGAGCGATGTCGCGATGGGGTGATGCGTGTCGTGCACCTCCGCCACCAGATCCGTGATCGTCAGCTGCAAGCCGTTGGCGACGTAGCGCAGCTTTTCATCGTCCGGCGCAAGACCGAGTTTCGGACCGAGATAGAAAAGAATGTTGGCGACATGCGAGACAATAAGCTCGCCATCTTTGAGAAACGGTGGTGCGAATGGAATGTGGGGTTCATTCTTGCTCTTCATAAGCTCCAGCATGGCGCCCGTGCCCATCCCGCGTCCGGACTGTCTGGACACGTCGACATAGTCCGCCTGGGCGTCTTCCAATGCCAGGCGCACGAACTCGCCACGGCCTTGAATACCATCCCAATAATAGAGTTCATACGCCATGAGTTCCCTCCCGGTGGCCCGCATCAGTCATCAGTGATGCGTCTGTTGCTCGTTGCGCTTGCGGGTCGTAGCGGCCTTCTTTGCAGAAGCGGAACGCTCGGCTGCGGAACGCGATGCGGAGGCGGCACCGCCTTTGCGCCCACCCTTTTCGGAGGCCTCGTGGGTATCCTTCTTGCCCCGGCCGGAACCGGATTTGTTGCCGCCGCCGCTTTCCTTGTTGACCGTCGCCCACGCCCGCCGTTCGGCCTCCTTGGTGGAAACGCCGCGTTCTTCGTAGCCTTCCTCGATGTGTTCGGCCTTGCGCTTTTGCTTGTCCGTATAAGCGGATTTATCGCCTCTTGGCATGACTGCCTCCAATGAAAGAACACAAGGGGCAAAACGCCTTCAATTGGCGGCTTTCCTTGGGTTCGGTTTCGTTTTGACCGGCGTTCTCGCCGATCGGCAAAGTCCTTCTTTCCGCCGGACAGATAGCTTTTGCTGTCCTGCGGTTCTCGAACCACCCCAT
>NZ_JAIQXS010000020.1:0-118274 GCF_020166565.1 Rhizobium sp. 3T7 | reverse complement strand
TAGATGTGAAGAATCAGGCCAGAGTACACTCTTGGTACGAGGCCAAGTTCGGGTACTCGATCGATCCGTACACATCAACAGTTGAGGCGATCACGACCTTTCCGACGACCGCGGCCGCCGTTGGTCTCCGACCTGGCCACGCCAACTTGGAGCTATGCGCTCCCTATGGACTTTCCGACTTACTTAGCGTCGTCGTTCGCCCGAACAAAAAACAGATTGCACGCGAAATATACGAGAAGAAGGTCAATCGGTGGACCGCTTTATGGCCTGAGCTCAAAATCGTTAGCTGGGATCAATAATTGCGGAACCAACATACTTTCCACAGTCTGCAGGAATTGCGCGACAAACCGCACGGCCAGAATTGGCGTGGGCTCGTTTCTATTTCAGGTTCGACGGTCGTAAATGATTGCACAATCTGGCATTCTTTGGGTCGCAATCATGATTGAACGGAGGATACGACAATGACCGAACCCCAAGAACACAATCAATTTGATGGCCCTCAGATGCAGGGAACGCATTATAAGCGCGCCGATATGTCAGGCGCGAACTTCGACGGCGTAAACCTCGCAGACGCACAGTTTTACGCTGTTTTGACTAAGGCAAGGTTCACCGACACCAATTTAAGCGAAGCGGTTTTTGACGATATCACCCTGGCAGATGCGCGCTTTAATAACGTCAATCTGTCTGGAGCCGCCATCACGAATGCAAACCTATCGCGCTTATCCATAAGCGGCGTCACGTTGGCAGATTCGGACATCAAAGACGCCGATTTAACTGGGATGCGGATCAACGGCGTTCTCGTAACCGATCTATTCATGGCCTATGAACAGGCGAAAACCTGAAGGCCACTTACTCCCTTCGCAAAAATCCCGATTAAAGCGACACTTGTTTGCCTGACTTTTGCAACATCGGCCGCGGCCATGACGCGTGTCCTCGCTCTACGAGCCGACAGCAACTAGCTAAATCCCTGCATCTTTTGTGGTCTGTCTTGACGTCACGACACTAGTTCAATGGCACCGGACATGGGCTTACTCCCCAGATGTCGCCGGCATATTCGGCGATGGTGCGATCGCTTGAGAAGTTTCCTGAAGCAGCGATGTTCAGGATCGTTTTTCGGCTCCACGCTTCCGGTTCTCGATAGAGTGATTGAAGGCGGGAATCTGCTCCCATGTACGAGGTGAAATCAGCCAAATGCATGTAGGTATCGCCGCCAACCAGAAGTATGTTGCGCAGCGCGTCGGTGATCATCGGCTCATTCCGCGAAAATTCACCCGAGAAGATGAGGTCAAGGACAGCGCGTATCTCGGGCTCGTTCTCATAGTGCCAGCCGGGGCTATACCAGCCGCGGCTCTTTGCGACCTGGTCTGCCGTCAGCCCGAACAGGAAGAAATTTTCTTCGCCTGCGGCTTCGGCCATTTCGATAGTTGCGCCGTCACGCGTGCCGATCGTGAGAGCACCGTTCATCATGAACTTCATGTTGCTCGTGCCACTCGCCTCGTATCCCGCTGTTGAGATCTGGTTGGAAACGTCGCTGGCAGGAATAAGCTGCTCGGCGAGCGACACGCAGTAGTCAGGGAGGAATAACAGCCGAAGGCGACCGCGTACCAACGGATCGCTGTCGATCGTGGCGGCGAGGTTGTTCAAAAATTTTATAGTCAGTTTGGCCACGTGGTAGGCCGGAGCCGCCTTTCCAGCGAAGAAAAAGGTGCGCGGCGGCATATCGAGATGGGGATTCTGCCGCAGCCGACGGTACAGAGCGACGACCCGTAGCCCATTCAAGAGCTGTCGCTTGTATTCGTGGATGCGCTTCACCTGGCTATCGAAAATCGTGTCAGGATCAACCAAAACGCCCGCTTGCGACTTGAGCCAATCAGCAAAACGGACTTTGGCCTTGCGCTTTGCGGTTCGGACGGCGGCAATGAACCCGCTATCATCGGCAAGTGACCTCAGACGTTCGAGGTCCGCCGCGTTCGTTATCCAGCGGTCGCCGATGGCCTCAGAAATACATTCGGCAAGACCCGGATTTGACAGCAATAGCCAACGGCGCGGAGTGACGCCGTTTGTCTTATTGTTGAAACGATCAGGATAGAGCTCCGCGAGATCCCCCACGGTGACGCTTCGGAGCAGCTTCGAATGTATTTCTGCGACACCGTTGGTGCTATGGGAGCCGGCTATTGCGAGGTGAGCCATGCGCACCAACTGATTGCCCTGCTCGACAACGGCTATGCGCTCGATCCGGCCATTGTCCCCCGGCCAGCGGGTTTGCACCTCTTCCCGTAAGCGGCGATCGATTTCCAGGATGATTTCCAGATGCCGCGGAAGCATCAACTCAAACCAGCGTAGCGGCCACTTCTCCAACGCTTCCGGAAGGAGGGTGTGGTTTGTGTATGCAAGCGTCCTTTTCGTGATGTCCCATGAACGCTCCCAGCCAAGTTTTGCCGTATCCAGGAGGATACGCATAAGCTCCGCGACGGCGAGACTAGGATGGGTATCATTGAGTTGGATAGCCACCTTTCCCGGCAGATCGTCCCAACTGCTGTTGCTTTTTTGAAAGCGTCGAACCAAGTCGGCCAGCGAGCACGCGACAAGAAAATATTCCTGCACGAAGCGAAGACCCTGCCCCATGCTTGTGGAATCGTCCGGATAAAGAACGCGTGTTACCGTCTCCGCTGTCAGCCGTTCGGCCAGCGCGCCAACGAATTCGCCGGCGCTAAACTCCTGGAAGTCAAATACGTCGGGGGTCGCGGAGGTCCAGAGCCGTAACGTGTTTATGGTTTTTCCGCCATACCCGACTACGGGTCGGTCATAAGGGATTCCGAGCAAGCGCGAAGGCACGCCGGGGATGGCTTTCAGGCTCCCCCCGCGCACTTCGAACGAACATCCAAGCTCGACCGGCACCGCCAAGTGAGGTCGGGCAACTTCCCAAGGATCGGGTCTGCGCAACCAATTGTCCGGTTGCTCGCGTTGCCAGCCATCTACAATCGACTGTTTGAAAATCCCGTACTCATAGCGCAAGCCATAGCCCATTCCCGGCAATTGCATCGTCGCCATGGACTCGAGGAAGCATGCTGCCAAGCGTCCAAGCCCGCCATTGCCAAGCCCGGCGTCGGGCTCTTCGATAAGTAAGGCCAACTCGTCCAGTTGATGTCTACGAAAGAATCGAGCGGCAGGACCACCAAGCCCCAGGTTAACAATGTTGTTGCTGAGGGAGCGGCCAATCAAGAACTCCATGGAGAGATAGTAGATGCGTTTCGGGTTCTCACGACTATAGATGTCTTCCGTCTTTTCCCAACGCTGGGAAAGGATGTCGCGAACAGAGCGCGCAACTGCTTCATACCGCTCACGGTTGCTTATCTCGCTTGATGCAAGCACGTTGTCGAATAGCAGGTGACGTTCGTAGAGTGCGTCGCCGCTGCCGCTCAACTTCAAGCGACCGCAATCGTATTGTGGCGGTATGGAATCCACCGCATCCCCTTCAGGGACTTGGGCAGATTTTTCCTGGTCGTCGGCCATTCCATATCTCCGAGCTTGTCGGTTACGATCTTTGGATTGGTTTACGAGCCATCGCAGCGCCGCAGACAAAACTGTGTTATGACGATTGGGTTTGCGAGGGCCTTCGACTTAATTCAGTTTCATAACAACACCACCTTCGATCCTGCCGTCTTTCCTGCGCTCGAAGATCGAGTTGACGTTTTCAAGCCTGTCCCATCTAGGCGGGGACGCGTGCTAGATCGATGGTGCCCGAAACCAACGCAGGAGGGAAGTATGTTACCGTAAACGACGCGCAGAGGCAGAGTGGCGCGCCGTCGAGACAGGGCAAGCACTAGAGCAAGCGACGTCATTCGGCTGGAGCCGCCCTGATCCACCCGCTTTGTTTAGAAGTTGCCGCTTTTCGTTGCAATCTGTTCGCGTGAGCGCTCTTGGCGCGTTCCGGCCGAGGCGTGGTCGCCTGTCGGCCCAATGCGGTCGAACGTTCTAAACCGCTTGACCATCAATATCAGCTTTCCCAGCTCTTCCCCCCGACGAAGCTCCAGCCCAAGGGAAATCCCGCCGTTATAGAACGTCATTCTCATAGGCTGGCTGGCCTGATTGAGCTGCGCGATGGTTTTACCGCCTTCGAGTGAGCATGTGAAATGGTCGCAAGATACTCTCATCTCGAAATTCGAGCCACGGACGACCGGTGGCTTGATTTCAATATATACACCTGCGACTTCGTCATTAAAGATTGAGCACCAGCCTCGCGACTGGCATACGCGATCCCCCATTTCTTTTACGCCAGATGGCTCTACCACTGCATATCGTACCAAATAGGGGTCATTTGGCGGGGCCGCTACTACAACCGAGCTGACGGCGCTCAAAAGCAATGGACTTACGAAAACCACTCTCACGGTCGCTCCCTAAAATCGCAACTATTGAGGCTGGCGCCAATGCGGCCACCTGGAGGTTCTTGCGTTATCTACGCAATCATTTAAGTTGCAATTATGACAAGAATGGTATTGCTGATTGCGGCAACCTTGACGTTTGGCGCGGTCTTTTGGGTTATGCTGGCCGAGATCGGAAGGCGATCCGATTTCGTGAGAGCGCCTCCGTCATTCCACGCGAGACATGCCAAGTTGATATTTCCGCTTATGGCGCTTTTCGTCGCGCTTATTTTGCTCGCCAGCCAGACCAAGTCGTGAGGATGGCCGTAATCGGGAAGCTGTCAGCATGGCGCGGAGCAGAAGAGGTGTCGTCTGCTGTCGGCCCAAAACGGGCAACAGAAACTTACGCTTCTCACACGGCCTTGACGAACAGACGACGCTCAGGCGTCTCGGACTCTAGTACAAAACCTTCGCGCCGATAGAATCGATCAGCAGGGTTTGTCGTTAGGACGCTCAGCTTCGTCGACATCGCGCGTTGAGCTGCCTGAGCAACTTTCGTCTTCAGGACATATGCTCCAATGCCTTTGCCTTGGAATCTTGGTGCGATGTAGAGCTTCTCGATAAAGAGGTGATCACTGTTCCAGGTCGTTGCGACACAGCCGATTTCAAGGCAATTCTGCTCGACTACCTCGTGACCTATGACATCGAAATTTGCCGCTTCTGACAGCCGCCAAGTACCCCACAACGCTTCTGCGTACTGACGCATGCAGACCTCCTCTAATTCGAGCAAATATGGCGTGTCGGCTATGGTGGCGGGTCGAAGAACAATCTGCATGGCGATCTCTCTATCACTCGCGGAATTTGGCAAACATAATCGCGAGATGACGCGCGTAAAGGGAGGCCACATGTCCGGTGTTGGCGCGAAGCTTCCGAGGGGTCGTCAGCTATCGGGCCCTAAGCGGTCGCTATGACGCTCGAAAGATATCGCCAAACTCAGGAGGGACAGTTCGCCCAACGGGTCATATAGCTGTCAATCCGCCTTCGCTTCTCTGGGAAGCCATCCGTAAGCACTCAGAATGGCCATAGCGAGACCTGGAAAGCGTTCATCCAATTCCGAGCAGCGCGAATGGTTGTGCATTTCCACGCCTTGACGCTCGCAGCGGATAAGGCCGGCCTCGCGCAGCACTTTGATATGGTTTGATAGCGATGACTTGGGGATTACGCGCTCGCGCATGTTGGCAAGCGCGGCGCACGTCCCGCCGGAGCCGCCGCCCGCAATTTGCGCGAATATCGCCGCGCGTTCCGGATCGGAGAGGGCATGCAGGATCGCTTCAGGCCGTACGTCCTCTATTGCTGGATGAAAGAGCGGTCTCATGATTTTTTGTATATGGGGGCTTGAAACCAAGATCAACAGTTCCGAATTTCCGAACTATGGAACAATGCCGCCAATTCCGACGGCACTCCGAGTTGAAAGGGATGCGCCATGGGTAAGCTCGCTGGAAAAGTTGCCGTCGTGACGGGGGGCTCCAAAGGGATCGGTGCTGCGATTGCCAAGGCACTCGCGTCGGAAGGTGCGCAGGTGGTGGTGAACTACGCTTCGAGTAAGGCGGGAGCGGACGCGGTGGTCCAGACGATCACGGAGGCCGGTGGCAAAGCCATCGCGGTCCAGGGCGACGTTTCGAAGGCCGAACAGGCGCAGGGACTGGTGGACGCTGCGGTCAAGGAATTCGGCCAGCTCGACGTGCTGGTCAACAACTCCGGGGTCTACGAATTCGCGCCGATCGAGCAGGTGACCGAGGAACAATATCGTCGCATGTTCGACGTGAACGTTCTGGGGGTTCTGCTAAGCACCCAAGCCGCGCTCAAGCATCTCGGCGAGGGCGGCAGCGTCATCAACATCTCGTCGGCGGCGACCAGCCTGGCTCCGCCAGCTTCCAGCGTCTACACCGGGACCAAGGGCGCATTGGACAGCATCACCAGCGTGCTTGCCAATGAGCTGGGCCCGCGCAAAATCCGGGTGAACGCGATCCTCCCGGGCATCGTCGAGACTGAGGGTACGCACACCGCGGGGTTCATCGGCTCGGATTTCGAGCGCAGCGCAGTGACCCAGACTCCGCTCGGCCGCATCGGCCAGCCGGACGACATCGCTGGGGTCGCTGTCTTCCTCGCTTCCGACGATGCCCGCTGGCTGACCGGCGAGCGATTGGTCGCCAGCGGCGGTTTTCGCTAATGATCCGTCGATGTTGTGCGTGCTCCTTCACGGGGCGCACGCACAACGCCTCTCCGGATCTTGTCATCTCGCCACTGCGTTCGCGCATATTCTCGCGAAACCCAGATAATGCGGTGGCTGGAGACGGCGCTCGGGATTGCCACGAAGCGATGCCGCTGAAGGAGGTCATCACCCAATGCCTGCTGGCCGGCGCTCGGAATGCCCGGGCGCAGCCAATTCGTTTGGCTACTCTGCGGCTTCAATAAAACGGTGGCGTTCGTAGAGGAACTTCAGCACGGCTTCGCGGCATTTGAGGTATGTCCGGTCGGAGGCGAGTTCGATGCGATTGCGGGGACGGAATATGGTCACATCGAGCACTTCGCCGATGCGGGCCGCCGGGCCATTGGTCATCATCACGATGCGATCGGATAGGAGCACTGCTTCATCGACATCATGGGTAATCATTACCATCGTGTTGCCAAGCCGGGCGTGGATTTCCATCACCGCGTCCTGAAGATGGGCGCGGGTTAGCGCATCGAGTGCGCCGAACGGCTCGTCGAGCAGCAGGATCTTCGGCTCCATTGAAAGCGCGCGGGCAATCCCGACGCGCTGTTTCATACCCCCGGAGATTTCTGAAGGCCGCTTGTCCTTGGCATGCGCCATCTGCACAAGGTCAAGATTGGTCATGACCCAGTCATGCCGCTCGGCCTTGGTCTTTGTTCTGTTGAAGAGTTTGGAGACGGCGAGGTTCACGTTCTCGTAGACCGTCAGCCACGGCAGGAGTGAGTGGTTCTGGAAGACGACGGCGCGTTCCGGGCCGGGTTCGTTGACCTCGCGGTTCTCAAGAAGCACGGCGCCCGCTGAAACCGGGGTCAGGCCGGCAATGAGGTTGAGCAGGGTGGACTTGCCGCAGCCCGAATGGCCGATGATCGAGACGAATTCGCCCTCCGAAATCGTCAGGTTGATGTCCTTCAGGACCTCGGCGCGCACGCCGCCCCGATCGAAATGTTTGTCGATATGGTCGAGCTTCAGATATGCGTTCATCAGTGCGTTCCTCAGTTGGCCATGGCGCCGCGGGTGATAAGTTTGCCGAGCGCGGCCACCAGCTTGTCGAGGGCGAAGCCGACGACGCCGATATAGGCGAGCGCGACGATGATGTCTGGAAGCCGCGACGAGTTCCACGCGTCCCAGATGAAGAAGCCGATACCGACGCCGCCAGTCAGCATTTCGGCCGCGACGATGGCGAGCCAGGAGAGACCGACGCCGATCCTGAGGCCGGTGAAGATGTAGGGGGCAGCCGACGGCAGCATGATCTTGAAGAAAAATTCGAACTGGTTGAGGCGCAGCACCTCGGCGACGTTGCGGTAGTCCTGCGGGATGTTGCGTACACCGACGGCGGTGTTGATAATCACCGGCCAGATCGAGGTGATGAAGATGACGAAGATTGCCGAAGGGTTGGAATCCTGGAAGGCTGCGAGCGACAGCGGCAACCAGGCAAGCGGCGGAACCGTACGCAGCACCTGGAAGATCGGATCGAGGCCACGCATCGCCCAGATCGACTGGCCGATGATCGCGCCGATGATGACGCCGGCGACCGCCGCAAGCCCAAAGCCATAAACCACGCGTTGCAGCGAAACGAGCACGCGCCAGCCGAGGCCGATATCCTGGGAGCCGTAGTTGAAGAACGGATAGGCGATCAGGTCATAGCTATCCTGCCAGACCTGATGCGGCGAGGGCAAAGACGCATCCGTCGATGAACAGAGCACCTGCCAGACGAGAAGGATGAGTGCCAACACGACGGCTGGCGGAACGACATTGCGAAGTGCGGCCAATCCCGCACGACGAAAGTCGATCCGTGATCCGTGCTTGCCGGAAAATGGCAGAACCTTTGCCGCCGGCTTGGCAGAGGCGGTCGTGGAGGGATTTTCTTTATTTGCCAGGGCGGACATCAACGCGCTCCTCAGGAAAATGAAAGGCCGGCGCGCCGTCGCGCGCCGGAGGTGGGTGTCAGGAGGCAGCCTTGATCGAAAGGCTGTCGAGATAGGCAAATGGATTTTCAGGATCGAAGACCTTGCCGTCGAAAAAGGTCTCCTTGCCGCGGGATGACGATGCGGGAATGTCGGCTGCAGCGACGCCGAGATCCTTGGCGGCCTCGCGCCAGATGTCTTCGCGATTCACCTGGTTGACCAGCGCCTTGATGTCGGTATTCGCAGGCAGATTTCCCCAGCGGATGTTTTCCGTCATGAACCAGGTATCGTGGCTCTTGAAGGGGTAGGAGGCGCCGTCTTTCCAGAACTTCATATAAAGGTCAGTGGCCTTGACCTCACGGCCGTTGCCATAATTGATGTCGCCCTTGAGGCGGCCGAGCACATCCTTCGTCGGGACGTTGAACCATTGGCGCTTGCCGAGGATATCTGCCATCTCCGCCTTGTTGTCCATGCTCTCACACCACTGCTGAGCCTCCATGACAGCCATCAGCAGGGCCTTGGCAGCATTGGGATTTTTTTCGATCCAGTCGGCACGGAGCCCGAGCGCCTTTTCGGGATGGCCCTTCCAGAGCTCGCCGGTGGTGGCTGCGGTGAAGCCGATGCCCTGGTTGACGAGCTGCTCATTCCACGGTTCGCCCACACAGAAGACGTCCATGTTGCCGACCTTCATGTTGGCAACCATCTGCGGCGGCGGCACGACGATGGTCGAAACGTCCTTGTTCGGATCGATGCCACCGGCGGCGAGCCAGTAACGGATCCAAAGGTCATGGGTGCCGCCCGGGAAGGTCATGGCGGCCTTGACTTCCTTGCCTTCCGCCTTCTTTTTCTCGAACGCGGCCTTCAGTTTGGAGGCATCGAGCTGCACGCCGGTTTCGGCATATTCCTTGGCGACGGAAATGCCCTGGCTGTCGAGATTGAGCCGCGCCAGAATCGCCATCGGTACCGGCTTATTGTTCTGCGTTACCTTGCCGGTATGCATGAGATACGGGAGCGGCGAAAGGATGTGAGCGCCATCGATGCCGTTTGCTGCGCCGCCCAACACCAGATTGTCGCGGGTCGCACCCCAGGATGCCTGTTTTGCGACATCCGTTTCCGGAAGGCCATGCTTGTCGAAAAAGCCCTTTTCTTTGGCGATGATCAGCGGAGCGGAATCCGTAAGTGCGATAAAGCCCAGCTTGAGACCTTTCACTTCAGGGCCTGCCCCGGCTGCGAAGGCGCCGGACGGGAAGGCAGCCTTGACGGCGCCGATCAGGGCAGCCGTTGCAGTCATCTTGAGCATGCTGCGGCGGGTCATGCCGGTTGTCGAAATCCCAGTCGTCGAAATCTTTGTCATGCGCAGGTTCCCTCTGCTGGCTGAATTTTGGACACAAAAAAACGCCGCCGGAAATTGCGTTCACGGGATCGGATGATCCCGGACCTCAAAAACCTTGCGACGTCGGTGTCGTTTGCAGGCGCTTATGCCGCGCCTGTCTGCGCCGGTCGCCGTTGACCGGTACGTCTTGGAACCTGCAATCAGCGTGCCAGTTCTAAGAGGAACGGGGTAACAGCATGAAACAAGAGGAGAAATCGGATAATTCCGCTGATGCGTATTTTTTATGCATATCTACATTATGCAAACATTTTATGCAATTGCTTGCTGTACCCGCCGTCATAAGAGCGCTTATTTGTGCAGTGCACACGATAGTGAGGCAGTTTAATGCAGGCGGTGAAATGGACGCTGGGCCGCTTGTTTGAAATACTGTAGCCATACGACGAGCGGCGGCTCTACCGCCAACGCCACAACGTCGAAAACCTCTTCGCCAGACTTAAAGACTGGTGGCGCATCGAGTTCTGCTGCGAGACCTGCGCGTACCGACGCTGTCGCCTCGTGCTGCGCCGCAAGTCCAGTTCGACCGCCGCCCTCGGGCTCGCCGACCTCCAGCATCCGGCGACTCGCCAGCGGTTCTTCCACCCCTCGACCAGGCTCGGCACGCTGGAGGTTGCGCGGCCGAAAGTCTTGTCGATTCGAGGGCAAATGGGCGCGCCCGAACAGCAGGAACCACTTCGGGAACAGGAACGTCAACGCCACCCGGAAGCCCAACAATTCGGACCGTTGTCCGGGGCGTCCGCCCAATACCGAATGCCGGCCGTCAGACTGATCGGCTGCTTGTCGATGGTGATCAGCTTCGCCACCGTGAAATTGATCGGAACGGACCAGTCGTTGGTTTCCCAATCGTAGGTGGATTCCGTGTTCAGCGAGAACGTCCAGGCCTCCTTGGCCGTGTAGGAGATGAACGGCTGCAGGAAGGTCGAACTCACGTCGGGCCGATCGCTCTGAGCCGCGAGCGACCAGATGTGGTTGCCGAGCATTCCGAGCGTCCAGGGTCCTTCCTGCTTGAGGACGACCGCCGTGGGACCGGTTCCCCATTTGCCGGTACCGAGAATTCGTCTGTCCCTGTCGGGAGGAGGAAGGCAGGACCGACGCTCCAGACAATGCCGCTGGCCGTTGGTTTCGAGGGCGAGAAGACGCTCTGCCTTGTGTCGCCTAGGCGGCCCGTAACACTAAAACCCGCAGGTATTCCCCCTATTCCTGAGACGGAATCGCCGTCTCGCTGTCCGTTGCAGTAGCCTCTGTCCGCGAAATCAACGTTTGCAGCTCGGCGTCGGTCTGGTCTGATCGCAGTCGTTGGTCATGGCCGGCCGTGCGCTGCTCGAGCCTGCCAGGGTTCCGACATGGGTGGCGTAGTTGTCGCGAGTGTCCTGGTCGACCACAGCAACCGGCGCGGCGAGAACCAGGCCGGCAACGTTCCCAGCGGCCGTCGCAGCCCCGCTGGTCGCCACCAAAATCTGGTCGCCAAGTCCGACGTGACTGTCAGTCAACGTCTGCCCCTCGGAGATACGCTGGCCAATGAGCTGCACGATCTCGGGCGACTCCGCGAATTTGCCGTGGTTCATGCTGTCGCCGGATTTGATCTTGGTGAGGTCGATCACCATGATCTTGTTGTCCTTTAGCTCCTTCTTATATGGGGCCTGCTCCGGATCGATCGCACCAAGCCGGGAGACGTCGCCCCAGACCCGGCGCGAGAAAGCCAGTGCCTTGTCATCACGTGAGACAAACAGCGTGAACTGCGGGTGCTGCTTGCCCATATCCGCGATCTGCTGGCGGAAGACGTCGACGTCAACGTCAGGGGCCGCGAGCATGACGTTCTTGAACTTCTCCGGTAGGCGGCCATTGCGAATGGCCATCTGGCGCAAGGATTCCAGCGCCAGCCAGTTGCCCATCGAATGCGCGAGGATCGAGACCTCCTTCACCTCGGGGTTTTTCGCAAGATACTGGAAGAGTGTCTCCAATGCGTTGCGGGTGTAGTTGGTGCTTTCGCGGTCATAGCCGTAGGCAAGCAGGCTGCCGCGCGAGGGCCATGTCACCAGGACGGGGGCGCTATGGGCGCCGGAGTCATGGACGATCTGCGCGAAGCGGTAAACGGCATCCTCGAACCGGTTGTTGAAACCGTGAATGAAGACGAGGACGCTACCGTCGGGCGTCTTTCTGACGCTCGCGCTCAGCCATTTCTTGGCTTCGTCGATGTTGAGATCGTTGGCCTTCACGGTCGCGAAATCCGTCGCCGGATTGGACGGCAGTTTCTTTGGCCAGGCGACCTGTCCTTTCTTGCGAACCTTGCTGGGCGGAATGGAGATCGTCATGTCGGCGAAGGCAGGCGCCAGCGCACGTTCTCCGTTGAACATCTCACCTGGAACGGTCGACCGGGTGCGGGTCGTCGCGATCAGCATGTCGACCTTCGGCGACTGCGGAGACGTGTCGGCCACGGGTGTCAGCACATCCTTCGGATGTCCACCGCATCCAGGTAGTGCCACGATCATTGAACATACAAGAAACCAATGACGCCAACTCTTGTGAGCCGATGCCGACGCTACGCTACTTTGACTGCCCACAGATCGCCCTCATCAAAAACATGCTAACCGACAGTCCCTCGATCGCCTCGTCCTAACAGTAGTAGACGCCCACCGCGCAGCGCCGGACCGTGCGCCGTGCCACGCCGGCGACGCTGACCGGCGTCAGCGGCCGGCCGATCCGGGCTTCGGCCGGTGTTACGATGCCGTCTGGCACAGGAATTGAAAGTTTCTCGGCGACCTCAAGCCCGGAAATTCCAACGGCCGCGGCAATCAGGAGAACTCTCACACGTCTGAACAGGGTCATTGCTTTGCTCCTTTTGCGAGGTGATCGGGAAGCTCGTCGGTGTCCTTGAGCTTCGACACATCGACCTTCTTGGCGTCCGTGGTGTTTTTGAACGTGTAGTCTGCCGCCACGACGTCGGTGCCCGTCTTCCAGTCGCTGATCTGGATGCTGTATTGCGGCCCCTGATCGACCTGCGTCGCGGTGATCACATACCTGCAGGGGTAGGGATGTTCGCCCTGCGCGATCCAAATCTGCCAGTCGACCTCCTTGGCGCGGAAGGCGAGGTGGTCGCACTCGGTGCCGCCGATGACGCCGCTGCCGAGATCCTTCACGTCCGTCACGCCGTCCATCAACGTGCCATAGACGTCGGGCAACAGGAGGTCGGCACCGGGAACAGGCCGATGCAGCTTGTCTCGCATCTCGTCGACCAGGTGAGCGATGGTTCCGGGCACCTCGGCCTGCGCATAGAGATTGGCATCCTTGCCAAAAAGGGTCGCCGTCTTGCCGTCGAAGACCATCTCGACATTGGCGAAACCGCCGTGCCGGGTGACGCGGAGCTTGTCCGGTCGGCCCATTTCCACCTTGCCGGAACTTGCCAGCAGGATCTTTTGATGCTCGGGGGTGACGACTTCCAGGTTGGTGTCGTAGGCGAAGGAGATGGCCTTCTGGGAGGCGAGATAGTCGGACATCGCCTTCACCAGCTTCTTGGCGTCGGCTTCGTCGGCACGGGTTGCCGACAAGGATCCGGAAACGATCATGGCGAGCGCCCCGGCCGCGAGTGCGGCTGCCAACCGATGCTGAGATCTACCTGATGGTCTGGTCATCGCATGCCCTCCCGAGCGGATCGTTGCAATCGGGCGAACTCTACAGATGGACGAGGGAAAACGCCCGTAACATCTGGTAGCATCTGTACCGTTACGACCTCCAGACACTGGCCGCGCGCCGGTCAACGTGGCACAAGCACGGACGAACCGTGAAGCGGCAGCAACATCGATTCCCGTACTTCGTCCGATGCCGGCAGGCCCGCCTTCTTTAGATCGGCGATCAGTCTCGCGCGGTCGCCTGGCTGGAAGTTTCTGGCCTTCAGCTCGGCCACGATATTGGGCACGAAATCCGGCCTCATCTCGTTGAAGCCCGTAGCCTCGCGGCGCGCTTCGTCCATCATCCCGGCATTGACATAGATCACCGCGGCGACCGCATGGAAGAGAGGAAACTTCTGGAGATCCGCCTGCTTGATTTCGATGACCGACGTCTTGTCGTCGTTCAGCATGTAGGCGGCGAGCGCGCGCGTGCCGTGGTAGTAGCCGCCGCCGCCGGGGTTGAGGGCAAGTGCGCGGTCGAGCAGCGCCGCGCCACGCTCCCATTCGCCACTCATCGCGACGCGGGTACCAAATTCGCCGAGCAGTTCCGTGTCGTTCGGATTGGTCGCCAACGCCTGTTCGCCCACATGCAGCGCTTCGGCAACCTCCTGCTTGAAGAACAACGCGGTCATCAGCGCCTGATGTGCACGGGTATTGCCCGTATCCAGTTGTACGGCACGACGGGCGGCCTGCAAGCTGCGATCGATCGCCGGCGTCGCGTTGGTACTCGGATTGAACCGGAACCGGTCCTCGTCAAGATAGATGATGGAGAGCATCGCCCATGCGGTGGCAAAGGACGGGTACCGGGCGACGGCGCTCTCAAGGCAGTCCCGCACCTGACGATGCCGGACGGCGCTCAATTCCGCACGGTATCCATAGAAGCTCAGCGTGCAACCATAGACGCCGAGATCCTCAGGGGGCGGATTGGTTGCGTCCGACTGGGCCATGATGCCGTAGGGCTGGGCCACTGCTGTCGCCACCTTGTTGGCTACGTCCGACTGGATACTGAACAGATCGCCACTCTTGATGTCGTCGTCGTAGGTCTGCGACCAGAGGATTTCGCTAGTGTCGGTGTCAAGCAGGCGCGCGGTCACACGAACGCGGTCGTCCGAAACGCGAACGCCGCCCGCAAGAAGGAAGCGGGCACCGAGCTCGTCCCGGACTTGGGACGCCTCGACTTCCGATGGCAGGGAGGTGGACGTTTCGCGGCCAAAGACCCTGATTTCCTTGAAGCGAGGAAGCGCTGTCAGAAGCTCCTCCGTCAAGCCGGCGGTGTAGAGCGCCGCCTTGGGACCATCCCCGAGGTTGGCGAACGGCGCGACGACGAGCGTCGGACCTTCCAACGGGGCCTTCAGAGACTTCGGCAAACCTGGCAGCAGATAAGCAGACAGCACGAGTGCGCTCATCATGACGCAGAGCATCAGCGCGGCTCCCACGCCTATCGGCATCAGCTTCCGCCATTGCGCGCGCGGCCGGGACAAGCCTGGATCGTCGGGGTTCGGTGAAGCATCGTTCCACACGAAGGACGGAACGTATCCGCCCTTGGGCATGTCTATTCGAATCGGATCATTCTGTCCGGCCACCAGGTAGTAACGCTCCAGCGCCCGCCGCAGGCGTCCAGCCTCGATGCGAACGACGGGGTCGTCCTGCTTGAAGCCTTCCGAGCGCTTGAACACTTCCACGGCGATCGAATAGCCCTTGATCCGATCTCCACGCCCGGAAAGCACCTCGTCCGTCACATAGGTAAGGAATGCGGCGCTGCGGCCAACGCCGGGGAATTCCGGACTGTTGACGACGCGCGCTAGCTGGTTGCGAATATCGTCCAGGGTGGGAGGAGGGCGCGGCGATGATGGCGCAGCGACGCGCCCATCTGGCAATTCGTTCTGCACGACTTTCTCCTCACCCGCTCTTGAGGGACGCCTGTACCAGAAATTATATGAAGCATTTCGAATGCAACCTACTGCAGAAATCGATCGTCGTCCACGCAGATACTGCACACGACGCAAGCTGTTTTTGCGCCGTGGGTTAATATCGTGAGGCCCAAAGAAGACGTCGACAAGATCATGCAGCATGCGCCGAGCCACCTGAGAACTACCCCGTATGTTACTGTTACATACTTGCGCTTTGACGATGCCCGGTCAGGATCCCGAGTTAAGAGTTGCTCGGTGTCCCATGTCTTCAGGGCAGAGCTCCGCTGAATGATAGGTCTACCGATCGAGGGAACATCATGACGGCGCAAAAAAGAACGGTCTCGCTACTAGCAGTTACCTTGGCTACGTCGGCTTTGGGCAGTTTGGCGTTCGCCCAGAACGCGTTCGAAGTCCCGAAAGCGATAACGACCCCCGACAGGGTCGAGACGCGGATCGGCACACTAGACTTCAAGGACGGCGCTCCTACTGCGGAGACCGCCCAGAAGATCTATGACACGCTCGACTTCACGCGCGGCCTCGACGCCTTCCTCAATAGCTATGGCGGCGCATCCGCGATCGCGCTCGAACGCGGGTTCCAAAGCATCGGCGCCAAGGACAACGACGTCGTCATCTTTCCCGAACTGATGGATTCCAAGTCGCTGTTCCTCACGGCCAATGCAGACACGGTCTACTACCTCGCCGTCATCGATCTTTCCAAGGGGCCGGTTGTCATCGAACAGCCGCCGAAGGGGCTAGGCACCATCAACGACATGTGGTTCCAGTGGATCATCGATATCGGCTTTCCCGGCCCGGATCGCGGCGAAGGCGGAAGATATCTGCTGATCCCGCCGGGCTACGGTGGTCCGCTCCCCGACAGCGGTTTCCATGTGGCGCACTCCAGGACATTGCGTGCGCTGTACGCTGCGCGCGCCTTCTTGACGGAAAATGATCCGAAGCCGACCGTCGACCTGATCAAGAAGACATTGAAGATCTACCCCTACACGCCCGGCGGCTTCGGAACGAGCATAGCGACGGCCCTCGAAGGCAAGGTCAGGCTCGAAGCCAATCCACCGGTTCCCGAAACAAATTTCATCGACGCCAGCGGCAAGGCCTTCAATACGATCCCGCCAAGCGACTTCTCGTTTTTCGAGATGATCAATGACAACATCCAGGCGGAGCCAGCGGACTCCTACAATCCCGAGCTGGCCGGACAACTGGCGGCGATCGGGATCGCCAAGGGCAAGGAGTTCAAGCCGAACGAGAGGATGAAGAAGATTCTCGTGGACGCCGCGGCGGTCGGAAACGCCTCCGGGCGCGTGCTCAACTGGCGGCCGAAGGATTCCCTCGGATGGACCTACTATCCGGACTCGTCCTGGGCCAACATGCTGTGGGAGGGTGGCGCGAACTTCGAGACGCCGCCGCCGATGCTCACCAAGGATGGTTTGTTCGATCCGCTTCCGCCGACTGGCGCGCGCACGCTCGACTCCAAGACGGCCTTCTACTACGGCTACACCCTGGACTCCCCCGGTATGATCATGCGACTGCCGCGCGTCGGTTCGCAGTATCTCATGGGCTTCCTGGACGGTGAGAAGAAGGCCCTCGACGGCGGCAAGACCTACAAGGTAACGCTGCCCAAGGGCATACCGGAGGCGGCCTTCTGGTCGTTCACGGTCTACGACAACCAGACCCGCTCCATGCTCGACACGCCCCAACGATATCCTCGTGCGGGCAGCCAAACCTATCCGTCTCCCGCGGCGGAAGCAGCCGCGGATGGCTCCACCACGATCTATTTCGGCCCCGATCAGCCGAAAGACGTCAAGCGAGGCAACTGGGTACAGACGGTTCCCGGCAAGGGATGGTTTACGATCCTGCGGCTCTACAGCCCGCTTGAGCCCTTCTTCACGAAGGAATGGCGTCTAACCGAAATCGAACTTGTCCGCTGAACTTCCAATAACGACGGCAAATTCATCCCACATGAAGGGTCGAAGCAATGCGCAGGTCGAACCTACCAATTCTCTTGCTATCCTCTACGGTTTTGACGGTCAGCGTCGGAGCGGCCTCGGCCCAGGAGCGCCATGCCTACTTCGGACAGACCCACCAGCACACGAGCTGGTCGCTTGATGCCTACATCATCGGAAACACCGTGACCGGACCTGAAGAGGCCTACCAGTACTCGATGGGGCAGACCATCAAGCATCCGGCCGGCTTCGACGTGAAGATCAAGACACCCCTCGATTTTCAAGGGGTGACCGATCACTCGGAATATGTCGGCGTCGTTCGTCTTGCCAATGATCCCACGTCGCCGATCAGCAAGCTGCCGATCGCCGCGAAGCTGAAGGTGACCAAAGACAACAGCGCAATGAAGATCTTCGAGTTCCTGGCCGGCAGCATTGCCAAACACCAGCCAATCACCGAACTCCTTGATCCGGCAACGGCAGACACGGTGTGGAAGCAAAACACCGCCATCGCCGAGAGGTACAACAAGCCGGGAACGTTCACCACCTTCTGTTCGTACGAGTGGACGTCGATGCCCAATAACCAGAACATGCATCGAAACGTCTTCTTCAAAGACTGCGCGAAGATTCCGCAAGCCCCGTTCTCCGCAATCCAATCCGACCATCCCGAAGACCTCTGGACGTGGATGGACGGTCAGCGAAAGGCCGGGAACGAGGTGCTGGCCATCTCGCATAATGCCAACCTTTCGAACGGCATCATGTTTCCGACCGATGTCGACAGCAAGGGCACCCCGCTCGATGCCGGCTGGGCTCAGCAGCGCATGACCAACGAACCGCTCACGGAACTCAAGCAGGCGAAGGGTGCCTCCGAGACTCATCCGGACCTGTCGCCGAACGACGAGTTCGCCAACTTCGAGATCATGAACTACCTGATCGGGCTCGATAACAGCACGTCCAGGCTGCACGGGAGCTATGCCCGGGAAGCCTATGAGAACGGCTTGGCGATGCAGGCGACCCGCGGCTACAACCCCTACAAGTTCGGGGTGGTCGGCGCCGGGGACTCGCACAACACCGTCACCGCTTATTCGCAATCGAACTTTTTCGGCGATCATGGCCTCGTCGACGCGACGCCCGCCTCACGACTGGCGGGAAAGGTCGAATCCGGCATGAACATCCTCGAGACCGGAACCTCGGGCCTGACCGTTGTCTGGGCCGAACAGAACTCCCGCGATTCAATCTTCAATGCCATGCAGCGCAAGGAGGTCTACGCCACCAGCGGTGTTCGCATCCAGGCACGGATGTTTGGCGGCTGGGACTACGACAAGGGCGTTCTCGCCAACGCGGATTGGGCGAAGACCGCCTATGCCGGGGGTGTCCCGATGGGAGGCGATCTGCCTGCCGCCGACGACAAGGTTCCCTCCTTCATCGTATCGGCGGTGAAGGATCCCGACGACGGTAATCTCGATCGGATCCAGATCGTCAAGGGTTGGACCAAGCAAGGCCAGATCTTCGAAAAGATCTTCGACGTCGCCTGGGCAGGAAACCGGCAGCCCGATCCGGTCACCGGCAAGCTGCCCCCGATTGGAAGCACCGTCGATATCACCAAGGCGACCTACACCAACGATATCGGCGCGGTGGAACTGAAGGCGGTCTGGACTGACCCCGAGTTCGACCCGAGCCTGCACGCCTTCTACTACTCGCGCGTCCTGCAGATCCCGACACCGCGCTGGAGCACGTACGACGCCGTCAAGCTCGGCATTCTTCCACCCAGCAGCGTGGCCGCCACGGTTCAAGAGCGCGCATGGACATCGCCAATCTGGTACACGCCGACGCCTGCGGCCGTCGCCAAGGCCGAGCGCGGTCTGACCGTCGAAGATCTGACCAAGGCAGGAGCCGTCGCGCTCACCAACGATCAACTGAAGGAACTCGTCGTCGGCAAGACGTTCAAAGTCCGCAACAGGGTCACCAACCAGAATTTCGATGTCCTGTTCGGCGAGCATGGACAGCGCGTCATAACCGAGCTGAACGGTGGCCCGCCCAAAGCGGACGATGTCCTGCAGATCATGCATCCAAGCACGTCAGGATCGACCGCCGACTATGAAATCAAGGACGGCCACATCGTCACGACGATCGATGGAACCCCGTTCGAACTGACGGTCTACACATCGGGCGACAAGTACGTGGCCGCTCGGAGCAACGAATTCGGCTACGCCAACTACGAAGTCCAGGCCATCATCCGGTAAAGGAGGCAGTCCGATGAAACTGTTTCCTATCGCACCTGACGCCTCCGACGTGCGTGCCGGGGGGGCGACGAAGAGCAGGTGGCGGAGAGCTCTCGGCGAACCGCTGCTTCATTTCCTCGTCGTCGGCGGATTCCTGTTCGGCGCATACCAGCTACCGACGCCTCCGCAGGGGGAGGGCGAGGCGAATACCAACCAGATCGTTTTGACGAAGGACGACGTTCGGCAACTGGCCATCAGCTGGCTGGCGCAGGGAAGATCGTCGCCGACGACGGAACAGGTACGCGGTCTCGTCGATCAGAAGGTGACTGAGGAAATTCTCTTCCGGGAAGCGGTGGCCCTCGGACTTGACCGCGACGACGAGGTGGTCAAGCGCAGGCTGGCACAGAAGATGGACTTTCTCGCCTCCGATGTCGCCTCGATGCAAGAACCGACGGATGCTGACCTGAAGGCATGGTTCGACAAGAATTCCGAGACCTTCGCGTTACCCGCGCATGCAACTTTCAGGCATCTCTACTTCTCCACGGACAAACACGGGAAGGGAACGGAGGAGGCCGCAGCGGCAGCTCTCGCTCTCGTCGAAGGCAAGTCGCCGGACTCGAGCGAAGTTGCCGCAAGCGGCGATCCTTTCATGTTCCAGACCCACTATGGCGACGCGACGCCCGAGCAGATGGCCAAGGAATTCGGACCGGAGTTCTCCAAGGCGCTGTTTCAGCTCACGCCAGGCAAGTGGGTCGGCCCTGTCAAATCGGGATATGGATGGCATCTCGTCTGGATCGATTCCATCGAGCCGGGGCGCATTCCGAGCTACGCAGAGGTGATGCCCAACGTGAAGGCCGGTTGGGTTCAGGACCAATATCAAGAGATAAAGCGTACCTCTCTGGAGGAAATGCGGTCCCGTTACTCGGTTATCGTTCCCCCAATCGAGGCCGCCGACTTTCAAGACCTACAGGTTCCCCCCGGATACAACCTCGCGCTTGAGGTGTCCGCGCAATGAGCGTCCTACGGATATTGCCCACGTTGTTCGTCGGCATCTTTGCGGTCTTCGTTGGGCTTGCCGGGGCGGTCACCGCCCATGAGATACGGCCCGCCTATCTTCAGATCGACGAGATGGCCGCAAACCGCTACAAGGTCGTCTGGCGGACGCCCATGCTGTCGGGCATGCGCCTTCCGGTAGCCCTGCGGCTTCCAGACAGCGTTCGCAACCTGACGACGCCAACCGAACGCGATCTTCCGGATTCGCTCGTCGAGACGCGCGTTGTTGAGACGGCGGATGGAAGCCTTGCGGGCGAGCGTGTGGAGTTCGTCGGTCTGCAGGCGACGATCACCGATGTGCTGGTCCGCGTTCACATGCTGGATGGAGCGGTCACGACGACGATGATCCATCCTTCGCAGCCGTGGGTCGACGTCGCTTCCCGGCCGGGACGGCTCGACGTGGCGAAGACGTTCATCATGCACGGGATCGACCATATCCTGTTCGGTTACGACCACCTGCTCTTTGTCCTTGCGCTGATGTTCATCGCGCGAAGCTGGCGGGCGTTGCTGTTGACGGTGACGGCGTTCACCGCGGCGCATTCCATCACGCTGACGCTGGCGACCCTCGGGTTCGTTCACGTTCCCGGACCGCCCGTCGAAGCGGCGATCGCCTTCAGCATCCTGCTGCTCGCCTGCGAGATCATCCGTATCCAGAACGGCCAGACAAGCCTGACGGCGCAACGACCCTGGATGGTGGCCTTCGCCTTTGGGCTGCTGCATGGGCTGGGCTTTGCAGGAGCGCTGTCGGAGTTGGCCCTTCCGGCCGGAGACATTCCGCTCGCACTGCTGTTCTTCAATGTGGGCGTCGAGATTGGGCAGTTGATGTTCATCGCCGCGGTGATCGGACTGATCGCGCTGGTAAGGCTGGCGAGATATCCGGCGTGGCTTGGCCGCCATGCCTTCACCACGGCGACCTACGCGATCGGAGCAATGTCGGCATTCTGGTTCGTCGAGCGCGTGGCTGCGTTTTGAGTCCGCTCCAAGCACTTCGCGAGCGTTTGTTACCTTCAGTGACGGCCCGGCCCAGTAGGAGAGATTTGCATCAGCATGAGATCGCCTGTTGTGAGGCGACGTACGCGAACGGACAAACCGGATGGGAAACGGTGTTGAATTCGTGAAGAGCTCATTCAACGAGCACGCCAAAGTTATCGAGGAACTCGCCGCCCGCGACGAGGGGTTTTGCGACATGTGCGACGACTTTCTGACTGCGCATGACGAGAAACTGCAGTGGGAGCGATCTTCCGCTCCGGAGCGTGACGAGCGCATCGGCGAGTACGAGGAGCTCATCGTGGGTCTCCGGATCGAGATCGAACAGACCATCAATAGAGCCGCCGTCTCCCCGCTCAAACCGCCAAGGCGATAAAGCCGACCCCGCATACGACGGAAATGACCACTTCAGATCAATCGCTCTAGGAAAGGAACAATGATGAGAGACAGAGTTGGTATCTTCGCAGGGGCGGCGCTCGCTGCCTTCCTCTCAATGACGGCCGTCGGCAAGGCAGATACGATCAGCTACGCCGATGCAGTGACGACGCTCGCCAAGGAGTGCGGCGCCGACATCAAGAAGTTCTGCAATGGCGAGAACCTCGGCAACGGCCGCATCCAGGCCTGTCTCGAGAAGAACGCATCCAAGGTTTCCCCAACGTGTACCTCGACGCTCGCGAGCGTCATGTCGTCGATCGCCCAGCGCCAGGAGGCGCAGGCGTCGGCGTTCAAGGTCTGCCAGCATGACATCTCTCAGTACTGCAACGGCGTGAAGGGCGACGGGAACATTCTGTCCTGCCTCGTCGAGACGAAGCGCGTCGACAACAGGGAATGCAACCAAGCAATTACCGACGCCGGATGGCGGTGAACCATGACCGGAAAGAGGGAAAACAACATGATCGCTCACGGCCTTCGCATTTCAATGGCACTCGGCCTGCTTCTGGCTCCGAGCATCGCTTCCGCCCAGCAGCTCGACAACAGTCAGATCATGAGCACGCTCGGACAGGTCAAGGCGGCCGCATCTGCCGTCGATGTCGCTCTTCTGGTGGAAGAAGCGAACGCCAACGTCGGTAAAGGCGTCGCAGCGCTGCCCAACTGGAGCAAGCTGTCAGAGCTCTCGCAGTTGATCGTCGAGATCGATTTCGAAAACAACTCGACTGCCATCGAGCCGAAATCCTACCGCACCGTGGGGCTGATCGCGGATGCACTGCATCATCCGGATCTGTTCCGCTACAAGTTCCTCATTGTCGGGCATTCCAGTGCGACAGGAACGGCCAAGCACAATCTCGAACTCAGCCAGAAGCGCGCCGACGCAATCAACGAGGCGCTGTCGACCACCTTCGCAGTTTCGCCAGATCGCTTGTTTTCGGTCGGTGCCGGCGAGGAATGGCCGATCGATCCGGGCCACCCGGAGGCGGCAGACAACCGACGTGTTCAACTGATCAATCTGGGACTGTTGAAATAACGCCATTTAGTGGAAAAACGGGAGGAAGCAGATGCTTAAAATCTCCGATATGTTCATGATCGCAATCGCAGCAGGCCTTCTATCGTCAACGCCGGTTCTCGCGCAGGACGCCATCTCGGCACCTGCGCAAAAGACCATCGGCGCGACCAAGTCAAAAATGGTGCCGTCGCTGGCCGTCCTCAATTCCGGAGGCGCAAAGCTTGAGAACGGCAAGCTGACGATGAGCGGCATCTCGGCGGTGTCTATCGTGTTTGCCGACCGCCCGGTGCGCTCTGCAGGTCATGTCTTAACTTCCGAGTTCATCAAGCAGTGGGATGAAGGCCCGGACAGTTTCGCCAAGGATCCGCCCAATGCGACGATTTCGGTCCTGAGCGGCAAGGGCGATACCGTCGCCGATGCCGTCGTCGTCCTGAAGACACCGAAGCTCGAAGGCGCAAACCTGACCTTTGAGGTCGCCATCCTAGAAGGCGATCTCGCGGGTGCCGATGGTCCTGCATCGCTGTTCATCGACTGGTTTGCGGCGCGTGGTCCTTACGGGGGCGTTGCCGTCGGGGGCGCTGGTTTCCGTGCTCCGGTCTGGCGTGGCGGATGGTACGCACATCCTGGCGCATATTACGGAGCCGGCGTTGTCGCAGGAGCAGCAATCGGTGCCGCGGTCGCTGAGGATCGTCGCTACTACCCGCCTCCGGCATGCGGATATTACCCCTATCCTCCCTGCTACTAGCGCCTGGGTGCAGCAACATGCCCGTGCTGGTGTCGGCCCGGTGGGAGGCCTTCAAAACGCCTCCCACCGCAGGTGACAAGACTGAGGACCTCGCGATTGGACCATCTAACGAACCCGAACCCAGTCCTGGAAATTCTCGTCGGCACCGTGTTTCTGATCGTGGTCATCTTCGTGCATGGCGTGGGTATCCGGAGCATCAGCCTTCAGTTCAGCAAATCTTGGGCACACGTCACCAGCGCCACGCCGCATTGGCGGCTGAACGTGATGCTGGCGGTGACGATCGCTGCGCTGGCGATCCTGCATTTCGCAGAAACACTGATCTGGGCGGTACCGCTCTATGTCAGGGAGATCATCCCCTCGATGCGCGACAGCTACTACTACGTGCTGGAGAGCTACACGACGCTCGGAGAGGGCAACGTCAGCCTGCCGGATCGATGGCGGCTCCTAGGGCCGATCATCGGCATGTCGGGGCTGTTCACTTTCGGCTGGACCGGAAGTGTTCTGGTCAGCATCATGACCGACTTCGGAAAGTTCGACCGACTGCAGGCGAAACGAGAACGCGTGGAGGAGGACAAGGAGGAGGCAGAAGGCCGACCTCTGCGTTAATGCTGCCATTTGAAAATGCGGACCTATGCAGATCCAATGAGGAGCGTGGATAGCGATCAGCGCTGTGGCAAGGTGAGGTCGCTTAACCACAAACACCCTACCTTGGAGGAAGCATGCCCGTTGCAGCTCACCGATCCGAAGCAACCTCCATCTGTAACGCGGGGTGAGCCACCTTCACTGCAAGAACGACGGTCTCAGCCAATCGAAATGGCCAATCATCTCGCTGTCGCCGGGTGGTGGCGAGAAGATGTCTAAGCATGCGGTGGAAACCGGCGGCGTCGCCGGTATGTTGGCGCGTTTTGCCGAACTGGGGAGGACGGCGCGGGCGCGAACCGGGCGGTGCTTTCCGATCATTGTCGTCCAGGAGCTGGGCTCGACTGCTTCTGGATCCATCGCGTGTTGGAGGCCGAGGGGATCGAAAGCCACGTCGTCGATCCGGCCTCGATTGCAACCTCGCGCCGACGGCGCCGGGCCAAGACCGATCTGATCGATGGCGAAGCGCTGGTCCGGGCGCTGCACGCCCATCAGAGGGGCGAGCAGCGGGTATGTGCGATGGTCCGGGAGCCGACGCCCGAGGAAGAGGACCGCCGCCGCTTCTGGCGTGAGCGCAATGACCATTTGGGGTCCAAGGAGACGAGGCCTGGGCCCGAAGCTGCCCAAGGGCCGACCCGCAAGGACCGCAAATCGGATCAGGAAGCGATCACACCCGAGGCGCCTGGGTAGCGAAACACGTTTATTCGACTAAGTTTTGGTCCCGCGAACAGCCGTTCGAAATCGAGGATGGACGAATCGGCCAAGAGGGGGGTCGCGTCCCTGACACGTTGCTATCGCGTTTGCTCGCTGATCACTTAACGACTTCGACCTCGCTCGGCCGCCAGGTCTTGGCGAAAAACGGTTCAAGCGGGCTGTAAAGCCGCAGGCACGGGATAAAACCCTTTCCGGGTATCGTTTGAATCCAATTGCCTCGTTTGACATTCGCTGGCTGCGTCGGGCCGAAGAAGATTGTCGTCGTGCCGTCGGTGTCCGCTTCTGCGGCGGGTGACGGAAAACTTTGGCTGCCCGCGCGTGGGTAGCGCTGCGGCGTGTCGAGCATCGAGCGTGTCATGTTGTCGTAGAGCGTGAACGACCAGAAGTTCGCCTGGGGGATGTCCTTCGGCAAGGTAACCTTGTAGGTCTTGCCGCCGTCGAAGGGCTCCTTATCTGCGTCGACCATCGTCCACAGGTACGTCGAACCAATGCCGGGCAGACGCATGGCCATTGCGGGCGTGATCCCGGTGACGCCATAGAAGAAGTCCGTTCGCGCATCGAGCGTGCGATAACCGGTGGGCGGGTAAGGCTTTACGCCTTCGGTTGTAATCAGCGGAATCGGCGTCTCGAACTCGTAACCGACTTCGAACAGCATGTTCTGCCAACCCGAGCCGGGGTAGTAGTACAAAGTGGGATCGCGAGGAGCCATGAACAGGGTGCGCGAAGTGGCATTGGCGAGCGCCAGCGCTTCGGTGAGAATCTTCTTCATCCGCGCATCCGGCGCGAAGGGTTTGCCCTTGATGATGCCGATGGCGGCGATCGGTCCCATCAATTCGGGATCGAGCGACCCTGCAGGCTCCTGCTGCACGACCTCGTTGAGCATCTCGTAATAGCTGAAGTCGTTCGGCGGGATGGTGTTCATCACCTTGCCGGTACCTTCGTGGAACACGGTCGGCGGCGGTGGCGTGACTTTTCCAAGCTTAGCCTTGCCGCTCAAAAACTCGGCGATGGGGGTGCCGACGCCGCCGGCCTCGTATGGATAGACCTTGGTGAATTTTCTGATCGATTCTGCCACGGGCTTGGGATCGTTGTTCTCCAGGAACGAGCGAGCAAACCATATGACGAGGCTGGTCCGGGCGCGGGCGATATTGAACCCATCGGGCAAAGGACCATCATAGCCGGGCGGCAGAATGAGGTATTTCCCGCCCTCGCCGCGATCCGGCCCAGGCAGCCCGATGTCGATGACCCAACGGAACCAGTAGTCATCGATGGCACCAAGCGCCTTGGGGGGCACCTCGAGCACCATGGGACCCTTGGTCAGGTCGAGCATGCCCATGGAATAGACGGTGTCGGCATTGGCCGTCAGGAAGAGCGACTTGGCGTCCATGAGCTCGGAAAAGACAAGGACTTCGTTATCCTTGACACCGGCGCTCAGTAGGCCCTTGTGGAGTGCGTGTATGCTGACCCCTTGCAAGGTGTTCACAAACGCCTCGAAAGCGTGCGTGAAGTCCAGATTGTCATAGACCTTGGCGATGGACTCCTTGCTCGGCATGCCGTCCTTGAAGTCAAGCGTGCCGATGCGCGTCTCGACTTTGTCCGGCGTGGTGATCGCCGGGGGAATTTCAGCAGCAGTCTGGGCGGAGGCTATGCTCCCGCCGTTGAGACTGGTTGTCGCCAGGAGAAGAGCCAGAAAGGAAAGCCTGCTTGCTGTCGATGCCATGTCATTCCCTCCACTATCAATTTTTCTAGTTGGAACGGACTGCGCATGCACGTTTCAGGCCCACAACAACCCGGGCGGAAACCTATACCTTTCGCACAGTATTTGCCGGCCGAAGCTCACAATCAGCTTGCCCGCAGAACTTGCAGCGCCATCTTCCCACGGCATCGAGAAATGGCAAGTACGTTACAGTAACATACGGCTGCTACCGAACTTCGCTCGGAATGTTGCCTCCTACGCACGGGCATAGGATCGTTAAGGTCGAGACTCAATCACAGCCAGACCACTATTATGGTAGCGAAGGTGAGCCGATTCGCTTGGAGAGTGTATGATTGCGACAGCCCGCTTGAAGCTCAGGGCCTGGCGAGAGGCGGATAAGCCCCTGTTGGGCGTTATCCACGCCGATCCGGAGGTGATGCAGTTCCTCGGCGGCATGAAGACCGCCTCTGAGACCAGCGACATCGTCGAACAACTGATGCGGCTTTCCGAAGTCGGCGAGCCGATTTTCTGGGCCGCCGAGCGTATCGGCGACGGGGCGTTGCTCGGCGCGGTCGGCCTGCACCGCCTCGGGACTGATTTCCCTTTCGGCCCGGCCCTGGAGGTGGGCTGGCGGCTTGCTCGCGACCATTGGGGCAAGGGTTATGCGACTGAAGCCGCTCGCGCCGCCCTCGACTATGCATTCGGTAGCCTGGATGCGCCGCGCGTCTACGCATTCACCGCATTGGCGAATAAGCGGTCCGAAGCCGTCATGCAGCGGTTGGGGATGAAGAAAGTCGAGGGCGGCGAATTCGCTCACCCTGACCTGCTGCCGACCGATCCGAGCTCAATGCACATGCTGTATGTCGCCGAAAGGACAGTGTGGCAGTCGGGTACCTAGAGCTTAAACTCGTTCAGAGCCAGAAGGCGTTAGCGGTAGCGAGCGCCACGCCTGAGAGGAAGTTGTCGGCGAGCTTATCGTAGCGGGTGGCGAGGCGGCGGAAGTCCTTGAGGCGGCAGAAGGCGTTCTCGATGAGGTGGCGCCCGCGGTATCGCAGCTTGTCGTAGCGGATGGCTCGCTTCTCAGTACGTGCAAAATTCCAGAGATCACCCGCCGGTCGTCCACCCGCCGCGCACCAGGTTGGTTCTTTGGAAGATACGGTTCGATCGCCGCCCACGCCTCATCCGACAGCCAGAACAACGCCATTCACCATCTCCATCTTCACGCCCACCGTGAATCAGGAAATCGAAACCACTTCAACAGGATGATTGGGTTTTGACCCTAATGAGCGTTTGCGTGGATCAGCGGAACTTCTGCTTTGGGTCGAGACGCGACCTTCGCGGTACTACGGGCAAAGAACCGGACGTGACGCAAAGGCGCTTCGCTGTGCCGATACCTAGCAGCCCCAGCGCAACGCAGCGGTTGCAACGGGCGAATCCCACAGAGAAAACTCCTCGTCCGTGAGGAAAGCAAGCGTGATGGAAAGGCCCTGCATGTCGAGCGAGGTGGCATAGGTGCCAACCAGCGAGCGCTCGATCCGCACGCCGAGCTCCGTCATGATGCGAAGAGCAGAGTTGTAGGCAAGGTACAGTTCGGCCGGTGGTGTGCCGCCAAGCCCGTTGACGAAGAGTAGTGCTTTGTCCGTGCTTCGGCTGATGTCGTCGAAGATCGCCTCACTCAGATGGCTGACGATGGTGTCGGCGTCAGAGAAGAGCTCTCTTGAATGGCCAGGCTCCCCATGAATGCCGACGCCCATTTCTATCTCGTTCGGCCCAAGTGCGAATGTCGTGCGCTGTGTGTGCGGCACCGCGACACCGCTCAGGGCAACGCCCATAGACCGGATGCGCGAGGAGAGGCTGTCGCCCACGGCCTTCAGTTCGGCGAGGCCCTGGCCCTGCTCGGCCGCGGCTCCCAGAAGCCTTTCCGTTATTAGCGTGCCGGCAACGCCGCGTCGACCGCGACCGTCGCCGGCCCTCGCCGTTTCGATGTCGTCGCTGGCAAGTACCATTTCAATTCGATGCCGGCCCGCCGCCATCTCCGCCGCCATTTCGAAGTTCATGACGTCGCCATCATAGTTCTTGACGATGAGCAGGCATCCGGCGCCAGTGTCGGCTTCTTCTATCGCGCTAACGATCTGGCCCGGCGTGGGAGATGTGAAGATATGCCCGACGCAAGCGGCATCAAGCATGCCGCGACCGACGAAGCCGACGTGCATCGGCTCGTGACCGGCGCCGCCGCCGGAGATGATCGCGACCTTGCCGGGAACCAAGTGGCGGCGGCGTATGCATTTGCGGTCGGTGCCGAACACAACGAATTCCTCATGGGCGCGCACAAAGCCTTCGACGCTTTCGGCGACCATGGTCTCCGCTGTGTTCATGAATTTCTTCATCAAGCCCCTCCCAAGGCGATGATCGTGTCAAACTTGTCGCACGTGCCACAAGCGTTTGTTCAATCCGGCGACCCGGAAATTGCGGCAATCTTCTGCACCAGATCGGCGATTGCTTCCTCCAGCAGCCGGTTGCGCCGCTCGTCGCCGAAATCAGGCACCATCAGCGAAAGGTGCCTCAGTTTTTCCGAGGCGCCAAGCTCCGGCAGTTTGCCGGGATGTGCGGCCTGGTAGGCGTCCAGAAAGCGCTCCTGTTCGGCGGCGCTGAAATGGCACACCCGGACGATCGTTGCGAGATGCCGGGCAGGAAGAGGCGTCGCATAGGTCGGGCTTGTTATCTGCGTGACAAAGCTGCGATGCTTGCCGAGTTCCGTGGCCAGTCGCTGACGTGTTCCCGAAGGTCTGTTGTCGATGATCTGCGCCAGAATGGACTTATAGGCGATAATGGCGTCTTCGGTGTCTTCGCGCGCCATCTTATTCTCCGGCTGCCTTTGTCCCATCGGCGTTCAGACCGACGATTGCTGATCTTATCGCGGGAAGTCGAGCTGGCGCCACGGAAAAATGCCTGATGCCTGTGGCAAGCAGATCTGCGGTCCGGGACGGGTCTCCAGCCATATCGCCGCAGATGCTAACTGGCTTGCCGCCGGCAAGCTTCACAGACTGGGTGAGCAGGCGCAGCAGGGCCGGCACTGCCTGGGCTTGGTACAGGACAAAGTCGGCGTCCTCGCGTGGCGAAGCGACGAGATATTGCGCGAGGTCGTTCGTACCGAACGAGAAGAAGTCCGCGCTTTCGAACGCATCCAGCATGAGCGCTGCGGCCGGGACCTCTACCATCATTCCGATCGGGGGAATGCGATTCAGCACGCTGCGGCGGGCAAGCTCGCTGGATTCTTCGCGATAGATCTGCCTGATGTCTTCGACATCGGATGGGACAGTCACCATCGGCAGCATGATGCGGAGATTGCCGAAGACGGCTGCGCGCAAGAGTGCGCGGGCTTGAACGCGCGCAATCTCCGGCCGGGCAAGGAGAAGGCGGACGCCGCGCAGCGAGGACATCTCGGTGAGGCCGGAAAGCGGCTTGTCGCCGCCTATATCCAGCATGCGAATGGTTACCGACCGGCCGTCTGCCCAATCCAGGAGGCGGCGGTAGATCCCGAATTGCTTTTCTTCGTTTGCAGCATCGCCGAGGGACATCACCGCGAATTCCGAGCGCATCAACCCGATGCCAGCGGTTGTCGCAGCCGGGATCGCATCGACGTCATCGGGCGCGTTGACGTTGATGGACAACAGTACCTGCGAACCGTCGGCCGTGCGCAGATCGCCGTTGTCGACTGTCGACACGGTGCTTGTCACGGAATGGTCGAATTGGGCCGGCGTTGCCTTCTCCTTGGCTGTCTGAAGGATGACGAGGCCTGAATCGCCATCAACCCCTATGTGTTGTCCGCCCTCTGTCGCGAAACGGCCGGCGCCAATAACCATCGGGACAGACCGGGATCTGGCAAGCAGGGCGACATGGCCGACCGCGCTGCCGGCATAAAGAGCGATACCGCCACCTGCCGACCAGTCATGTGCGAGGAAGCGACTGGGCTCCATGTCTTTTCCGACATAGATGGATCCGGCAGGAAAGTCGTCGATCGGCGTTCCAGTGAGGACCGATAGGACGCGATTCTTGATGTCGAGAATGTCGACGGCACGCGCCCGCAATTGGTGTTCGGCCGAGCACTCCAGTTCGCGGATGTATCCGTCGAGTGTCCCGACCCAGGCGAACGCCACGTTTTCGCCCGCATCGATGCGCGCGCCGGCCATCTCCGCCAACGTCGGATCTTGCAGCACTTCGATCTGAAATTCGATGATATCGCGGCTCTCGGGGTCTGTGCCGGTCGCAAGGTCCTGTAGTTCGCGGATGGCCGTCTTGATCGCGTCGGCGAGCTCTGCATGGTCAAAAACGCTTGATGGCAGTGACGCGGCAGCAGCGAGCGGCTCCGCGATATAGGCCGGCCCCGACGCGACGCCCGGCGACGCGCCTGTTGCTTTCAATCTAAGCGGTGCGGCCATGTTTCTTTTCTTCATCGAAGTTGCGCTCGATGAGGTCCTTCAATGCCCGGATTGCCTCTTCTGCGAGGATTCCGTCGGCGCGGATTTTCAGTATCGATCCCTTGCGGATCCTGGCGCCCATGATCTTGATGATGCTCTTGCCATTCAGCCAGACGTCGCTGCCATTGACCGCGACTTCGATCGAGCAGGGGAACGACTTTGCCAGCCGCGTGAATGTCACAGAGGGCCGGGCGTGCAATCCCACGCCGTGCTTCACTTCGACCTCCGTCTGGCAACTGGCGTGCACCTGTTCGGCCTCCGGGTTTCCTATGCGCAATCCGCCGCTCATCAGGGTGACAGTTCCTCTGCCGTCGCTACGACCTTGGCCAGCGATGCTCCGCCAGAGGCCTCCGCAGCGGCGATGACGGCGCCTTCCACCACTGGCGCATTGCAAATTGAGACGAGCTTCGCGCGCGACAAACCCAGCATTTCGATGGCCATCTCGCTGTTGGTTTCGGCTCCGCCAAGATCGACGAAGACCGCGACACCTGCCTCTGACCAGGCCTCCTCGATGGCCTTCAGGATACCGCGGGCATCCGTGCCGAGTTCGCCTTGACTGTTGCCGCCCGACCAGGCGAGCGGCACGCTGTCGCCGACCATCTGCCGGACCATGTCGGCCGTGCCCCGCGCGACCAGCGGCGAGTGGGAGACGATCACGATCCCGACGTTTGGGGTCTTCACACTCATGCCGGGCGGTGCTCCTCAAGGTAGCGGCAAATAGCGGTTGTCAGCAGAGCGCAGCTCGAGGCGCCCGGATCGACGTGGCCAATCGAACGCTCTCCAAGGTAGGATGCGCGGCCACGCATGGCCTTCATGGCGGCGGTAAGTGCGGCGGAAAGTTCTGCCTGCCGGACGATATCCGTCAGTGGCGAACGATGCGCAAGCGCATCCTGGACCGGATACAGTACGTCGAGGAGGGTCTTGTCTCCTGCGTGCGAACGCCCGCGGCGGGCAACGGCATCGATGGCCTGCTTCAACGCTGAAGAAAAATCCTGCTCTTGATCCGATTTGCGTAGCTCGCGTCCCATCTCCATCAGCAACGTTCCGTAGAGTGGACCGGCTGCGCCGCCTATGTTCATGACCAGTGTCAGACCAATTTTCTCCAGCGCGTCGGGCAAGGGGAGGCACGCGACCGTGGCCTCTTCGGCGCTAACCGCTTCGCAACCACGCCGCATGTTGGTTCCGTGATCGCCGTCACCGATTGCGCGATCCAGGGCGCAGAGATGATCGCTGTTTGCCGCAATCGTCGCACGGCAAGCTTCAATCAATCCCGCAAGGAGAACTGGTTCTGCCTGCATCTGTTGCCTCCCAGCACCGCGCCAGCTCATGCCAGCGCTGCGACCACTTCGAATACGCCTGCCACAGCGACAGCGCCCGGATCTGGCACGCCCTCCAGATCCCTCTCGCCGACGTAGGAGGCGCGACCGGCCTTTGCCTTTCGCATTGCCTTTGTCGACTCGGCACCTGTCGCCGCAGCCTTTGCCGCTCCGGCCACATTGCCTGATGTTAAGACAGCAAGCGCCGGAGCCAGTGCGTCGACCATCGTACGGTCGCCGACACCGGCTCCGCCATAGAACGTCATCCGATCGAGCCCCGCAAGCAGGGCGGCAGCGAGATCAGCCTTTTCCGCCATGGCCTTGGATGCGGCGGTAAAGAAGATTGAGAGCAGCACGCCGCTCGAGCCGCCCATGCTGGTGCTCAGGATCTCACCGACTGAGGCCATCGTGGCTGCGGGATCCTTCAGCGGCAGCGTGTCGATGCGGGAAAGAATACTGCGCGCGCCGGTCGCCACGGTGGAGCCCGTATCGCCGTCGCCGACGCGGCTATCCAGGCGGTTCAATTCGCTCTCGAGAGAAATCAGATGCTCGCAAACGGCCGTCAGCAGACGGCGATTGTGCTTGTCGTCACTGGCCGATGTCGCTGCGTTCCGCATGGACGGCCTTTGCGGCGCAGGAACGATGGCAATTTCGTGCCGTTCGGTGGCGGGCGTCCAGGCATGCGGCGCGACGGCGGCCTTCAGCGCGGCTTCGCGGTCACCGTCCAGCCGGATGAGCGACAGGGAAAAGCCGTTCATGTTGAGTGCGGTCATCATCGGGGCCGGCCCAATGATCAGCCGAACGCGGCCGGCGATTGGTGACGATAGTACCGCGTTGGCAATGACGCCCATTTCAAGCGGCGGCACAGCGCCGAGGTTGTTGATCAACAGCGCATGATCTCCCGTGTCACCGACCTTGCCGGCCAGCCGTTCGGTCATCGTCGCAACGAGGTCGGCAACAGGTTGCAAGGAAATGCGCTCGACACCGGGTTCGCCGTGGATGCCAAGTCCGAGCTCCCCTTCGTTGGCGCCGAGCCGATCTTCATGTGTCTGACCGGGCACGCTGCAGGTCGAAAGCGACATGCCGAGGGAAACGATGTCGTGCGCCGCTGCCGCCGCCTGTGCGCTGACCGTCTTCAGGTCGGCTCCGGCTTCGGCGTGATAACCGGCGATCTTGTGCACAAACAGCGTCCCGGCAACGCCGCGAGGCTGGTTGATGCCGGGGATCGCGATATCGTCGGCAACGATCACCATCTCGACAGCGAAGCCTTCGGCACGCGCCTTTTCGGCGGCGAGGCCAAAGTTCAGCCGGTCACCCGTATAGTTCTTGACGACCAGCAGGGCGCCCTTGGGCCCGGTTACGGCACGGATTGCTGTCAGCACGGCATCGACGCTGGGCGAGGCAAAGATCTCGCCGGATACGGCAGCTGTGAGCATGCCCTTGCCGACGAAACCGGCATGCGAGGGCTCGTGACCGGCTCCGCCGCCGGAGATGATTGCGACCTTCGATTTATCCCAGTCCGCGCGCAGGATCACCTTGATGTCGGGGAAGGTATCGAGACGCGCAAGACGGCCCGCACTGCTCGTCAGGAGCAGGCCATCGAGGGCTTCGGTGACAATGGTTTCCCGGCGATTGAAGAAATGTTTCATGGAGAAAGACCCGTCTTTTATGCCATTGCGTTTGTTTCGTTCGGTTGCTTATCCAAGGCGCTGGCCGCTGGCGTCGAAATAAAGTGGATCGCGTAGCGTCAGGCTGACGCGATCCCCCGGCCGGATCGCGAGATATGGATCGGCAAGTGTGACGAGCTTGTGGTCGCGGACCCTGATGTGAAGATGGTTCTGGTCGCCCAGGTGTTCGATCCAGTCGATCTTCGCATTGGCGTTCTGATCGATGATGATATCGAGATGCTCGGTTCGCGCGCCGATCGTCTTCGTTCCCGGTGGCGGATTGGCGCCAGGAAGAAGATCAGTTGGCAAGAGGTTGATGTGCGGCTGGCCAAGACGCGCAGCGACATGAAGACTGGCGGGATTGCCGTAGATTTCGCGGGGGGTTCCGACCTGCAACAGCCTTCCTTGCGCAACGATGCCGATCCGATCCGCCATGGTCATGGCTTCGACCTGGTCGTGGGTAACGTAGAGCAGGGTCGAACCGAGCTCCTTCTGGATGCGCTTCAGTTCCAGGCGAAGTTCCGCGCGCAGTTTCGCATCGAGTGACGAGAGCGGTTCGTCCATCAGATAGATGGCGGGTTGGCGCACGAGCGCCCGGCCGATCGCAACGCGCTGCATTTCGCCGCCCGACAGACGCGTCGAACGGTTCTCCAGCTTGTGGTCGATCCTGACCATGCGGGCAATTTCCCGCACGCGGCGGTCGATCTCTTCGCTTGCGAGCTTGCGCACCGGCGCGCGCAGCGGAAAGGCAAGGTTGTCGTAAACCGTCATATGCGGATAGAGCGAATATTGCTGGAAGACGAATGCGACGTCCCTGTCGGCCGGAGCTTCGCCTGCGACGTTGCGACCGCCTATCTCGATGCGGCCGCTGTCGGGGCGCTCCAGGCCAGCAATGAGGCGCAGCGTCGTCGTCTTGCCAGCGCCGGTCGGCCCAAGCAGGACGACGAATTCGCCGTCGCGGATGCAGAGGTTGAGATCAGCGAGGGCCTGTGTCTCACCGAAGCGCTTGTTGAGGCCTTTGAGAACGACGTCAGCCATGCTGTGCCTCCGAATAGAGTGCCGAAGCGATGGCGCGGCCTGACGTGCAGTCGAACAGTGCGAGCTTGGCCGGGTTGAACTCAAGGCCAACCGTCTCGCCGATGCGGAAATTGCGGTTTGCCGGAACGCGGGCCTTGATGACGCCGCTCGATGTCTCGATTGCCACAACCTGATTGGTCCCGAGATACTCGCTGCCGTAGACCGCGCCGCGCAAAGGAGAGGTATCACTGAAGCGAATATGTTCGGGCCTGACGCCGAGCGCCAGTTCGGCTTCGGCCAGGTCCTGGTGCACTTCGGGAATGGTGACGTCGACGCCGTGAAGTGAGACCGATCGCGCGCCGGACTGGAGGCCGGAGATGAAGCGCATGAAATTCATCGGCGGCGAGCCTATGAAATCCGCGACATACATGGTGGCTGGCTTGCTGTAGATTTCCTGTGGCGTGCCGAATTGCTCGATGACACCATGGTTCATGACTGCGATCTTGTCGGCCATTGCCATTGCCTCATGCTGATCATGAGTCACGTAAACCGTCGTCGCATGGATGCGGTTATGCAGTTCGCGCAGTTCGTGAACCATGAGTTCGCGGAATTCCGCGTCGAGCGTGCCAAGCGGCTCATCCATCAGGAAGCATTTCGGGCGGCGCACGATCGCGCGCCCGAGAGCCACGCGCTGGCGGTCACCGCCGGCAAGTCCGGAGACGGATCGCTCAAGGATATGATCGATCTGCAGCAGCCGCGCGGTTTCCTCGACACGCTTTCGGATCTCAGCCTTCTGCATGCCTTGCGACAGGAGCGGGAAGCCGATGTTCTTGCGCACGTTCATATGCGGATAGAGCGCAAAAAGCTGGAACACGAAGGCAATGTCGCGGGCACTGGCGCGATTGAAGGTGACGTCTTCGCCGTCAAGATAAATCTTGCCGCTGGTCGGCAGTTCAAGTCCAGCAATCATGCGAAGTGTGGTCGTCTTGCCGCAGCCGGACGGTCCGAGCAGCGCCAGGAACTCGCCGTCATGAATGACGAAGCTTGAATCCTCGACAGCGACGAAGCTGCCGAACTGCTTGCGGAGGTTTTCGATCCTGATGTCCGCCATGGCTCACTCCGGAAACTTCGAGACGATGATGAACATGGCCGTGCCCGCGAGCAACGTCACCAGCGAGTAGGTGTAGAGCACGAGCAGGAATGGCTGGAAGAGCATCAGGAAGCCGATGGCGATCAACGCGGTCGCAATGTTCTCCATCGGCCCGCGGCGCAGGAAGAAGGGGCGCTTCGGGCGGGATGGGCGCGGGGTTTCGACGAGATGGGTCATTTGCGGACCGCTCCGAAGGTGATGCCACGCAAGAGCTGCTTGCGCAGGAGAATGGTAAAGACGAGGATCGGGATCAGGAAGATCGTTGTTCCCGCAGCGACCGCCGGCCAATCCTGACCGCCTTCGCCGATGATAGTCGGGATAAACGGCGGCGCCGTCTGGGCTTCCCCTGAGGTCAGCAGTGCTGCGAAGGCATACTCGTTCCAGGCAAAGATGAGGCAGAAAATCGCGGTGGCGGCGATGCCCGTGGTTGCCTGCGGCAGGACAACCTTCCAGAAGGCTTGCAGCCGGGTGTAGCCGTCGATCATTGCGGCTTCCTCGTATTCGCGCGGGATCTCGTCGATGAAGCCTTTGAGCAACCAGACGGCGAGCGAAACGTTGACCGCCGTGTAAAGCAGGATCATGCCAAGCGCCGTGTCGGAAAGGCCAAGCTCGCGGTACATGAGATAGATCGGGATTGCGACCGCAATGGGCGGCATCATGCGCGTCGACAGGATGAAGAACAGAAGATCGTCGGCGAGCGGTACCCTGAAACGGGAAAAACCGTAGGCGGCCAGCGTCCCCAACGATACGGCCAGAAACGTCGAGCCGAAGGCAATCACCAGAGAATTGGCAAAACGCGGCAGGAAATTCGAGGGGCCGGCGATCACCATGTTTCGCTTGCGGGTCACCTCATCGCAGGTGCCGGTCGGTGCGGGCAGGGAGGCGATGTATTCCGGCGTCTGGCGTGTTCTCGTCGTCAGAAGGTTGCAATAGCCCTCCAGCGTCGGCGTGAAGACGATCTTCGGAGGATAGCTGATGGAGTCCGGCGGAGATTTGATGCTGGTCAGGAAGATCCAGACGAGCGGGATCATCGTGATCAGGGCGTAGAGGATCACGATGGCGCCGGCGATGCGCTTGCTGGCCGGGCTCGGTTCGACGACCGAATGGGCTGAGGTAACCGAGCTCATCGTTGCTTCACCTTGTTGAGCGCTTTGACGTAAATATTCGCAAGACCGAACACGGCCACGAAGAGGATGATGGCGAAGGCCGACGCACGGCCCGTTGCCCAGCTCTCAAAGGCTGCCCGCTTCAAGGTGATGGAGGCGACCTCAGTGGTCGAGCCTGGGCCGCCACCCGTCAACAGTGTGACCATGTCGAACATCTTGAAATTCTCGATGCCGCGAAACAGCACGGCGAGCATGATGAAGGGCAGGGCCATCGGCACGGTGATCGACCAGAATTGCCGCCATGCGGAGGCGCGGTCGACCTCTGCCGCCTCGTAGATATAGTCGGGGATCGAGCGCAAACCTGCCAGGCAGATCAGCATGACATACGGCGTCCACATCCAGGTATCGACGATGATGATTGCCCAGGGCGCCAGCGAGACGCTGCCGAGCATCTGGATGTCGGCCGTCGGGATGCCGGTGACGAGGGAAACGGCGTAGGCGAAAAGACCGATCTGCGGCTCATAGAGAAAGCGCCAGAAGTTGCCGACGACGGCCGGAGACAGCATCATCGGGATCAGGATCAGCGTCGTCCAGAACGCGTGGCCGCGAAACTTGCGGTCGATAAGATAAGCAAGCGTAAAGCCGATCACCGTCTGAAGCAGGATTGTCCAGAACACGAAATGTGCCGTCGTCTGCATGGCCTGCCAGATATCGGGGTCGGTAAGGACGCGCTCGTAATTGCTCAGTCCGACGTTCTGGACCGGCGCATTTGGACGGTTGGCCCGGTAGTTCGTGAACGAGAGATAGATCGCCCAGATGAGCGGGAAGATGTTGATGGCGAGAAGCAGGACGATGGTGGGGGCGATAAACACCCAGGCGATCGCTCGATCGGATAGTCCGCGGACACGGTGAGCGACCGATGTTGGCGTCGCTCTTGCAGTCGCATCTGCTGCCTTCTCGACGATGGAGGAAGAGGAAATGTTCAACATGTCACCTGGTCTTTGCGTATGTGAGACAGGTGGCGGCCCGGCAGTCTTGGCGATCCGGGCCGCCATTCTGGCAAGAATGTTGTGCGTCCAGCCGGACACTAGATCTTGCCGTCGTCCTTGAAGACCTCGGTCCAATCCTTCACCAGGCCATCAAGCGCTTCCTGAGCCGTGCCGTTGCCGGCCACGACATAGTTATGAACGCGCTTCTGCATGTCCTGGAGGAGGGTTGCGTAGCTTGGCTCTGCCCAGAAATCTTTCACGATTGCCATGGAGTCTAGGAACGCCTGAGCATAGGGCTGGCTGGAAGCGAAGTCCGGGGCGTTCACGACCGATTTCAGGCAGGAGTAGCCGCCGAGTTGCCACCATTTGGCCTGGACGTCAGGCTGGGCGAACCACTTGATATACTGAAGGGCGGCGTCCTTCTTGTCGGAGTAGGAGACGACCGAGATGCCCTGTCCGCCGAGCTGAGCGAAATGCTTCTTTTCAGCGGGGTTGGGGAAGAAGCCGATCTTGTCGCCGCCGACCTTCTCGTCCTTGTAGAGGCCCGGCCAAGTGAAGGCGAAGTTCATCTGCATGGCGACCTGGCCGGATTTGAAGGCGTCGGCGGACTCAACCATGTAGACGTTGGAGCTGCCAGGCGGCGTGCAGCAATCATAAAGCGCCTTGTAGAATTCCAGACCTTTCACCGCATCGGGCGAATTGACGAAGCCTTCCATTTCATAGGGTTTGTCCGGGTTGTCGTACTGGAAACCCCAGTCATAGAGCACGTTCGTCACGCCCATCGTGATGCCTTCGGAGCCGCGCTCGGTGTAGATCGAAGCGCCGTAGACGGTCTTGCCATCGATTTCCCGCTTCTGGAAGAACTCGGCGATCTGCTTCAGCTCGTCGTAGGTCTTCGGCGCGGCGAGATCCCGGCCATATTTTTCCTTGAATTCTTTTTGCAACTCCGGCCGCTCGAACCAGTCCTTGCGGTAGGTCCAGCCGACGACGTCGCCCATCGCAGGCAGCGCCCAGTAGTTCGGCGTATTCTTCGGCCATTCGGAATAGCCCACGACCGTCGCCGGCACGAAGTCATCCATCTTGATGCCTTCCTTGTCGAAGAAGTCGTTGAGCTTGACGTAGTGGCCGTTTTCCGCCGAGCCGCCGATCCACTGGCTGTCGCCGATGATCAGGTCGCAGAGTTTTCCGTGGGAGTTCAGTTCGTTGAGGAACCGATCCGCATAGCTCGTCCAGGGCACGAACTCGAACTTCATTTCTGTACCGGTCTTGGCAGTGAAATCTTTCGAGAGCTCGACAAGTGCGTTCGCCGGGTCCCAGGCCGCCCAGCAGAGTGTCAGTTGGTCGGCTTTTGCGAGATTGGGCAGCGCTGACGACATGATGAATGCCGAGGCCAGCCCGAGAAGGGCTTTCGATTTCGTTTGCATACGTTCCTCCCAGAACCAAGGCCGGCTCCCCGCCGGCCGCGCAAGTCCACCCATTTCAGAGAATGCCTACATGAACTCCTCAACTCTCATGTTTAGCAATATGTTTAGTGATAGCTATTTTTATAAACATTGCAAGTGACAATCGTTGCTGCGCTGCACACCAGTACAGGACAGACTTCGAAGTCTCCCGGACACCGATCCGGGAAACGCTGCGCGAAGTCGGCGCCATGGCGCGTTTGACCGTGAGCCGAACCGAAGCGCCGTCGTTGCATCTCCACTCAATGTTGGTGGCGACGTCAAAACTGGAAGCCATCTGCGGGCGCCTGTCGGCCGAACGCATGACAGTCGAGGGGCGGCGTTTGCTCAAGCTCGAGCAGCCGGCATCGGCGAAACTCATGCATGCTGGTGCCGATGAAGAAGATGCCGCTTACTATATCGAATTCCATGCGCGCCTCCATCGCGGGGCTCACAACGACCACATATTAGAGCTGGTGACGCAGACACGTGCACGATTGGCCTGGCCGCGCGCAATTCAGCTTGCCGGGGCGCCTTGCCCGATCCTATGATGAACACAACGTCATCGTAATGGCGGTCGTGCGGGGGATGGTGAGGCAGTTAGCCAGGCCGCGTATTCCCACGTTGCGATCGTCAGCGATGCCAGCATCGTTCATACATCAACCCAAAAAGATTGATTCCTATCCGTTCCGGGATTGCAACATGTTGTTTCGCATGGATGTTTTATGAAGAACGCATTCAATCCGCCGTCTGTCCGCAAGCCCTTCGGGAACTATAATCATGGCCTGCTGGTGCCCCCAGGCGCGTCGCTTCTCGTCACCTCAGGTCAGCTCGGGATCGGCGTTGATGATACGATCCCCGATGATGTGACCGCTCAGGCCGAGCTTTGTTTCGAGGCGATCGATGCGATCCTGAAAGAGGCGGGCATGACCTTCGCGGACGTCATACGCATCTCTGGCTTTGTCACAAAGAGGGAAGACTTCCCGGCCTATATGGCGGTGCGTGATCGCTATACGCTTGACCCCAAACCCGTTTCGACGCTGATCATCGTCGGCGGGTTTACGCGGCCGGAGTTTCTGGTCGAAGTCGAGGTAACAGCAGCCAAGGTCGTTTGATCGGGCGTCGTATCAGAACCGCTCCATCGCGGTCTTCACTTTGCTGAGAAAGGCCGCCCGCGTCTGATCGGTGCAGTTGTTCATGTCGTAATGCGCCAAAAAGGTCACCGGTCTCATTGGATTGATCTGCGCACGCAGCACGCGCTTGACGATCTTCTTTGGGGGATCGCCGGCAACAAAAGCCCGGAAAGGCGTTGTGCCATAGGTCAGCACTGCACCGAGTTTGCGGATATGGCGCAGTCGCGATTCCACCTTGCCGTTGACGAGTTCGAAGGAAACGCCAGGTAGCCAGACGCGATCGAAATAACCCTTCAGGATTGCGGGAAAGCCGAAGTTCCAGACCGGTGTGACGATCACCAGCCCCTCCGCTAGTTTCAGCCGATCGACATAATCCTTCACCAGCTCCGTATTCTGGGGGTAGTCGTGGTAAACCATTCTGTCACGGCAGGAGAGCACGGGGTCGAAGTTCTCCGCGTAGAGATTGCAGTCATCGACCTCGTGTCCCGCCGTCTTCAAGCTTTCCAACGTTTGCTGGTAGAGCGCGTTGCCATAGCTTGACTCCACCGGATGCGAATGAAGGATGAGAACTCTCATGTGGCCTCCATCACGGCGGCAAGTCCGGGGAACAGATAGTTCTCACCCGATGAGAAATCGAAGTTCGGATTCTCCCAGGCGATCATCTTGCCGGGGTTGAGCAGCCCCTGCGGATCGGTCTCATGCTTGAAGGCAAGCTGAACCTTGTCCGTCTGCTTCATGCCGCCTTCCTCCAGAGTGTAGCGATGCGGGTTGAAGATCGGGCAACCATGGTCTTGATGGATCTTGATGATCTCCTCCAGCCGCTCTTCGGTCGTGTAGCGCACCAAGGGGAGACCGGAGCACTGGATCTGACCGTCGAACTTGATGAATTCGAGATGGCCGGGCACCTCGTCGCCGAAGATTTCGACCATCTTGGCAACCTTCGCTACATGGTCCGGCCCGGGGTATTGGACCTGCAAGTAGGTAAAGGCCGGATCGACCTTCAGCGCTCGCAGCGTCGTATGGTTCCACGCGAGTTCATAGGCATGTGGAATGCCCTTCATGCTCTCGACCTTATCGGAGCGGAATATGATCTCGCCCTTCTGGGCCGCGGTAAAGGCGTTAAACGCATCCATCGAGTGCGGGGCGACCATCAGCACCACAACCGACTGGCCCTGGCGAATGTAGGATTTATGACGGGCAAAGTAATCGTGTGGAATCGGTGCCGCGATCGGTGCGATTTCCTTGACGAGAATGCCGTTGCATTTTGCAAGAGCATCCGAGTAGCGCACTGCCGCCATGAAGTCGTCGTAGCCGACCAGCACGTCGACCCAATCGTATGCTGGTGCAAGTGGCATCTCGATTTCCGTGATGATGCCGTTGGTGCCGTAGGCGTGGCTGACCTTCTGCAGATCCCAACCGGTGAGATCGAGCACCCGCGGCTCTGCCTCCATGGTGACGACACGCAGCCGGATGATGTTGCCGATATCGCGAAGTCCACCCCAGGTGATCGACCCGACGCCGCCCGAACCGCCGGCAATGAAGCCGCCGATCGTTGCCGTCTGCGCTGTCGAGGGATGAAAGCGAAGTTCCTGGCCTGAATGGGCCTTGGTCTGCTTGTCGAGTTGGGCGATCACAATGCCAGGCTCGCAGATCACCCGGCCAGGATGGATCTCCTTGATCTTGTCCATGGCGGCAAGGTTGAGCACGATCCCACCGGAGAGCGGCATGGCCTGACCGTAATTGCCGGTGCCAGCGCCCCGTGGCGTTACCGGAACACCATGCGCGAAGGCGACCTTGAGGGTCTGGATCACCTCGGCTTCGTTCTTGGGTGTCACGACGAGATCGGCGGTAACGCCATCGAGCTGCGCCTTCAGGATCGGCGAATACCAGTAGAAATCGCGACTCTTCTGGCGCACCAGCGCCGGATTGTCCTCGACGGCGATGCCTTCGAGTTCCTTTTTGATCCTTTGATAATCCGGCATGTCAGGCTCCAACGACGCTATCGAGTTCACGGTAATCCGGCAGGCTGCGGTCGATGACCTTGCCGCGGCGAAGCACAACGCGGTCAGACTGCGGACGGGAAAGAAATTCGCTCCAGCGACGCGCACTGAAGAGGACGAGATCGGCAGGCCTGCCGGCACCGATGCGGCCCATATCAGAGTGTCCGGCAATGTCGGCGGGCGAGGTGGTTACGACGCGTGCGGCCGTATCGAGCGGATGGTCGAGGTGAAGAATGCGCACGGCTTCGCGGAACACCTCGACCGCATCGAGGTCGCCATAGGCGTAGAACGGATCACGCGTATTGTCGGATGCGACTGCCGTGGCGACACCGGCAGCTGCCAGCTCCTTGAACAGCGTCACGCCCCGCCAGCGCGGCGTGCGGTTGGGATAGCGATCCTGCAGGTAGGCATTGCACATCGGCAATGAGATGATCGAGATGCCGGCTTTGGCGACCAGCTCTACGGTGCGCTTAGCGATCCCATCGTCTTGTCTTGCAAGCGAGCAGCAGTGGCCGGCCGTCACCTTGCCGGCAAACCGGTTCCGCAAAACGGCCTCGGCGATCGCCTTCAAGGTCTCCGCGCCGGGGTCATCCGTCTCGTCGACATGAAGATCGACGTCGAGGCCGTTGTGCGCTGCCGCATGAAGGAGCGTATCGAGCTGCCACGCGAGGTTCGGCCCCATCTTGGTGACGCCGCCGATCAGGCTGCCGGAATTGCGGACGACCGCGACGAGATCGGCGAAGTAGGCCTCGTCCACCATATCGTCCATCGGAAAGAGGGCGACAGCCTGCAGTGTGATCTTGTCCTTCCAGGATTCCCGCATTTCGGAAAAGACGTCGAAGGACACGCGATGCTGAGGGGAGGCCGAATCCAGGTGCGTTCGGATCAGGCTCGTGCCGTGCGCGTAGGCAGACCGAAGAGAGAATTCCATTCGTTTGCGCACATCATCGGCCGACCAATGCGCCTCGCGATCGGCACCGACCGCCTGCAGCGCACCCATGAATGTTCCGTCCGGATTGGCGCTGCGTCCCCAGATATGCCCCTTGTCGAGGTGCGTGTGGACATCGGCAAAGCATGGCCAGACCATCCCCTCACGCAAGTCGGATTTTGCGAATTCCTGTGGGGCACTGCCGGCCGGCAGGATCGTCGAAACAAGACCGTTTTCGATGACGATATCGGCTCGCACAAGGCCTTCATTGGCTGGCGCATTGAAGCCTTCGACGGCAATGGCGGGCAGCGTCGCATTGCTCAGCACGAAACGACCGGCGTTCGGAGGCGACATGAAGGAGTATGTCATCAGTTTTCCCGCTTGAGGCTGCTCTCATGCCAGCGATGCAGGCTGAGCCAGGAGATGAAAGAGGTGATCGCGAAGATCGCCACCCCGAGCAGCGAGAGCATCAGCAGGGCGGCGAAGAGACGGGGGATGTTCATGCGGTACTGTGCTTCCAAAAGGCGGAAGGCAAGGCCGGAGCCGGCACCGGCCGAACCCGCAGCAAACTCGGCAACGACGGCGGCGATCAGCGCCAGACCTCCACCGATGCGCAGACCCGTCATGAAATAGGGCTGTGCCGCCGGCAGCTTGAGGTAGAGCAGCGTCTGCCAGCGGGAGGCACCATAGAGCTCGAACAGGTTGATCAGATTATGATCCACGCTCTTCAGGCCCTGCACCATATTGGAAAGGATCGGGAAGAAGGCGACGAGAAAGGCGCAGATGAGCAGCGCCACCTGTGTCGACGGTGCATAGATCAGGATCAGCGGCGAGATCGCGACAATGGGCGTGACCTGCAGGATGACGGCCAGCGGATAAAAGGCGATCTCGATCCACCGCGACTGCACGAGGAAGATGGCAAAGCCGACCCCGCCTGCAAGCGCCAGCATCAGTGACATGAAGGTGATTTTCGTTGTTACCCAGAGCGCGGGCGCAAGCGTTGCCCAGTCGCTGACGAAGGCGCTAGCCACTGCGCCGGGGCCAGGCAGAATGTAAGGTGCCACGCCGGAAAGCTTGACGTACAGCCCCCAGACGATGACGAGGACTGCGACGGTGGCGAACGGCACCACAATGCGCAGTGCAAGCTCGCGCCGCTTTGCCGTCATCGGAATTGACAACGATGGCGCCGGCTGATCGGCAATGTCCGTGCTCATCCATTCTCCTTTGCGGCGTTGATGGCGCCGATCAGCGAGCGAGACACGGTCTCGCAAGCCTGGCGGTATTCTTCGGACGTCCGGTAATAGGCGTCCCGCTCGAGGCTGGTGAGAAGCGGCAGATCGGCATGGACCCGCCCTGGGCGCGCCTTCATGACGACGATGCGGTTCGAGAGATAGGCGGACTCGAAAACCGAGTGGGTGACGAAAATCACCGTAATGCCCGTCTCCTTCCAGAGGCGAAGCACGTCGTCATTGAGCTTCTGGCGTGTGATCTCGTCGAGGGCCGCAAATGGCTCGTCCATCAGCAACAGCTTCGGTTTGGTGACCAATGCGCGCGCGATGGATACGCGCATCTTCATGCCGCCGGAAAGCTCGCGCGGATAGGCTTCGGCAAAATCCTGCAGGCCGACTGTCGTCAGGGCCTTCATGATCTCTTCGCGCGCCGCAGCCTTCGAGATACCGCGAAGCTTCAGCGGAAGATGGACATTGCCGAACACATTCTTCCACGGCATCAGTGTCGGTTCTTGAAAGACGAAGCTGATATCGCCTTCCGGCAGACCTTTTGCGTTGATGCGGGAACTCGGCCAGTCGATCGTCCCGGAAGAGATGTCGCCAAGGCCTGCGATAATGCGCAGTGCCGTCGATTTGCCGCACCCGGACGGTCCGAGCAGGCTGATGAATTCGCCGCGTTCGACCGTCAATGACATGTCCGACAAGGCGACCGTGCCGCTGGAGAAGACCTTTGAGACCGATTGCATCGAGACAAGCGGTCTCCTGCGCGCGTCCTTGTTCACCGGGATCTTTGCTGAGGCTTGGGGCATCGCCTGTCTCTTTTCATGAGGGGTCCGGTTTTGCCGCCGGGAGCGGCAAACCAATGCGGCGTCCCTTACTTCTTCAGAGCCATGCCGACACCCTTGCACACGTACTTCGTGGTGTATGCCTTGGTGTAGTCCGTCTCGGCCTTGAGAACCTTGATGCCGACCATCTCGGCGAAGAACTTCTTGTAGTGTGCATCGGTGATGCAGCCGATCCCCTTGTCGAGGGCTTCACCGGATTCGACGATGCCGTACTCCTTCATCTTGGCGATCGAATAGGCGATCTGGCCATCCGTCATTTCCGGATTGTCCTTCTTGATCAGCGCGTTTGCCTTGGTGTTGTCGCCGTAGAGGTAGTTGTACCAGCCCTCGATCGAAGCATCGACAAAGCGCTGCACGACATCCGATTTGCTGTCGATCATCGACTGCGTCGTGGTGATCATCGTCGAGTAAGGGGAATAGCCGCTGTCGGCGAGCAAAAATACTTTCGGCTCCCAGCCGGTCTGCTTCTGAATTTCATAGGGTTCGGAGGTGAGGTAACCCTGCTGGCCGGACTCCTTGTCGGCGAGGAATGGGCCGGGGTTGAAATTGTATGGCTTGTATTGCTCGTCCTTGAAGCCCTTGTAGTTCGCCTTCATCCACTCGAAGTAGGTCAGATAGCCGTCCTTGCCGAGAAACAGCGTTTTCAGCTTGGCAAGGTCTTCGAATTTCTCGATGCCGGCGTCCGGATGAGCGATCAAAACCTGCGGATCCTTCTGGAAGATCGCTGCGACGTCGACGAGCGGAATGCCCTGTTCGACGGCCGAGAGTTCGCCCTGCGGGCCGCCCATATAGAAGTCGATCTTGCCGGAGATCAGCAATGCGCTGTTTGCCGCGTTCGGGCCGCCCTGTACGATGGTGACATCCAGCCCGTGCTTGGCATAAGTGCCATCGGCCACTGCCTGATAGAAGCCGCCATGCTCGGCCTGCGCAAGCCAATTGGTGCCGTAGCTGACCTTGTCGAGCGCGAAACTTGGAGCTGCGAGCATGCATCCCAGTCCAAAAGCTGCGGTAAATGCGATGTTATTGAAAGTCTTGGACATGATCGGCGTTCCCCTTTGTGAGCCGTTCGGACGGCTCTTCGGCGTCCGATTTTCTTCATTTGAGCGATTGCGTTGCTGTTTGAAAAGCATCAAAATTCGTGCGCAACGATGCCTTTTTGGCATCTCATCGCGGGTCTGTGCCTAATTTGTGCGTGGCGCTTAAAATTGATGCAACGAGGGGTCGGATGCTGCATTCCAGGAAGCTGCTCTACATCAACGAGATCGCCCGCACGGGCTCGATCCGCAAGGCTGCGGCGCGCTTGAACGTCGCGTCATCTGCAATCAATAGGCAGATTCTGGCACTCGAGGAGGAAATCGGCGCACCCCTGTTTGAACGATTGCCGCGGGGATTGCGACTGACGGCGGCGGGCGAACTATGCATCGAACATATTCGAGAGGTTCTGAAAAACTACGACCGGCTGGAGGGGCGGATCAAAAGCCTGAAGATGCAGCAGGCCGGCAAGGTCCGATTGGTGACGACCGTCGGTCTTGCCTCAGGGCCGCTTGCGGAGATCATCGCACGGTTTCAATTGGAGAATCCGCGCGTCTATTTCCAGATCAGGAACGATGCAGGCACGACGACGGTCAATCCCGTGCTTTCAGGTGATGTCGATATCGGCCTTGGCTTCAATATTCCGGCAACACCGGGGATTCGGACGCTCGGCAACTTCGACATCCCGATCGGTGTCGTGCTGCCGCCCGGACATCGCCTTATCGGTCAGGGGCCGATCAGCCTGGGCGACATCGTCCAGGAACGACTGGTTCTCGCGCAACAGGGCACCAGTCTTCGTGATGTCATCAACCTTGCGCTTGCGCGGCTGGATATCTCCGTCGAGCCGGTACTGGAGAGCAATGCGTCGGAGATGCTGAAGAAGCTCGTCAAATGCGGCGCAGGGCTGACCCTGCTCAATCCGCTCGACGTCATCACCGAATGCCGCGCCGGCGAACTAGTGTTCCGGCCGATTGCCGAGCCTCATGGCCGACATCAGCCGATGAAACTGTTTGCCCGCGCTCGCGCGCCGCTTGATGCGGCGACCAGCCTGTTTGTCGAATATCTGTTGGCCGAGCTTGCCGGCCTTGTTCAGGAGTTGCAGTCCAAGGGACACATTTCTCCAGACAGGTCGTCGCCCGCCTGAGATCTAGCGTGAGAAGAGATTTGTGAGCGGATAGCGCTTCAGGTCATTCAGGAGTTCGATGAAGCCCAGCACCTGATGACGGCAGATCGCCGCCCCTTTCTCGGCCGTGCCGCGCGACGCGTCGCCCACGACACCGGCGGGATTGAGGTCATGTGCGATCCAGGCGAGCGAGTGGGGCGGAAGCGGCTGGATGAACTTCGACTGTTCGCGCATCCATTCGGCCTTGGACACGAAGTTGTCTGCCTTGTCCATGCGGACGAGATCCGGCCTGAAATGCAGCATCAAGGACGTTTCGACCTCTCCGCCGTGGATGCCATATCGGGATTCGTGATCGCTGATCATGCCGTGCGGATGTCCGAAACGGCCCCATTGGGTCGACACGACGGCCATTTGGTGACGCACGCGCAACTCGCGCGCAACAATGCTCATGATGTCGACGTTGCCGCCGTGCGAATTGACGATCACCATCTTGCGGATCCCGGCTTCGGCAACCTTGGCGCCTATTGCCGTCCAAACCGGGATCAGCAGTTCGGCAGGCAGCGAAAGCGTGCCCGGTCCATAAATATGCTCGTTTGCTTTGCCGACTTCCTGTGTCGGCAGCACCAAGATATCGAGGTCATCAGGCCGTTGACGGTGAAGCTCTCCCAGCATGCCGTTGGCGATCGAAACGTCGGTCGCGATCGGTAGATGTGGCCCGTGCTGTTCGGTCGAGGCGATCGGCAAAATGGCGATGGTCGTGTCGGCCGAGAGCCTGGCAAAGTCATGGGTGTTGAGCTCGTTCCAATAAAATGGCGTCGCCATTGCCGTGCGTTCCCTTCGTTGAGGTTTCCTCAGGGATTACGGAATTATGCGACATGCGAAAAGCATCGATTTGCGTGCGCGCCGCTGCCTTTTTGCGATATAGCGGAAGTCCAGGAGCTCAGGGCGGATCAACAGATTTTAGGGCCTTCGCCAATTTGTGTGGTGATCGAGGATATGGATCGGCAACGATGATGGTCCCGTAGCGCCAGGAGCGGCGCGTGGCGGCAGGTTGGACCAACCGATTTACCGTTCATACCCCATCTTCCTGATGTTCTAGCAAAGGGTGGCATTGACCACCTTATTCTAGTTTATATGTATGCGCTCATGTGGGCACTAGATGACCTCTGCGAAAGAGGAACTGGTGCAGGTGGCAGCAGTCTTCGAAGAACCCAGGGAGTGGTGATCAGCCGCGTCTTGTCGAAACTCGCCGGAACGGTGTTGGGCACATCTTGAACCGCAGACCGATGCAGTCGGTCCGGCAAACCTTCGTCCATCTATTTTACCCAATGCCCGTCGCGCACGATCCGCTCCGTCACTGTCAATGACGTCACAAAAGGAGGTGAATGCCATGGGAAGGCTCGCAAGTGGCTTACTTTGTGCAGCGCTGATGGCTGTGCCTGCCGCAGCTGCGGATAAACCCCATAATGCCAAGGTTTCTGTCGTGTTCGACCATGCGCTTCCGAACGTGCCCGGAAAAAGCATGCGCGTTGTGCTGGTCGAATATGGTCCGGGAGGCTCCAATCCCTCCCACACGCACGCCAAAAGTGCCTTTATCTACGCGACCGTGATCGAAGGCATGATCAAGAGCCAGATCAACGATGGCGCGGTCAAGGTCTACAACACCGGCGAAAACTGGATCGAAGTACCCGGTGATCACCATCGCGTCAGCGCGAATGCCAGCGAAGCTAAACCTGCAAAGATCCTTGCCGTCTTCGTCGTCGATACGGACGAGACGAAGCTGACGATTCCCGACAAGTAAACAGTTGCCGTGGGGTGGCGGGAGACGAAGGCAGCTGCCTTTTGCCACTGCCTCAACCGCAAAACCTGAGATGTCCTAGGGGGACATCCAATCTCAAGGGGTAGAACCATGAGAATCGTGATCATCGGAGGCACGGGCCTCATTGGAACGAAAGTTGCAGAGCGCCTGCGCAAGCAGGGGCACGATGTAGCGCAGTCATCCCCTTCCACCGGGGTCAACACGCTCACGGGCGAAGGACTCGAGGGCGTACTTGCCGGTGCAAGCGTCGTACTCGACGTCACAAACTCGCCGTCATTTGAGCCGAGCGCCGTTCTTTCGTTCTTCCAAACGTCGACCACGAACCTGCTCAAGGCGGAACGCGCGGCCGGAGTTCGCCACCATGTTGCGCTTTCTATCGTTGGCATAGAGAGATCACCTGAGAATGGTTACTTTCGGGCCAAGGTCGCTCAGGAAGACCTCATCAAGAAGGGCGGCATCCCTTACACGATCGTTCGGTCCGCCCAGTTCCTGGAGTTCTTGAGCGGGATTGCCGATAGCGCGACTGTCGATGGGACGGTCCACGTATCGCATGGCGCGTTCCAGCCAATCGCTGCGGACGAGGTTGCAGACTTCGTCGCTGAGGCGGTAGCCGGTACGCCCGAGAACCGAACCATCGAAATCGCAGGACCCGAGAAGAAGCCGATGAGCGATTTCGTCAAGGGCTACCTCGCCGCTGTCGGTGATGAGCGAACGGTGGTCGTCGACCCGCAGGCCAGGTACTTCGGCGCGCTTGTCGATGACCAGTCCTTGGTTCCTCTCGGATCCGCCAAGCTTGGCAAGCTGGACTTCAAGACCTGGTTTGCACAGCGCCCACAGGCAGCTGCCTGATCCGACACGGCTTGACGGCATCCGGCCGCCAGGCCAGCCTTGAAAGCGGGGGATTGCGGCAACGCGCCATAGCGCGGGGTCATCGCGGGCGCTTCGTGAATCCGGGCGTCTGGATCATGAGCTTGACGGTATTGTCCAGGCAGGCCTGTCGACTTCGGCTTCATCCAGCCACTACAGTTTGTAGCCGATCTCACGCAGCAGGTTTTTCCGCCACGCAATATCGGCGTCGGTTTCGACACCCAGCGGTGAGGCGCCATCCACCACGCCGAGCACACCGCGGCCTAGTTCCGTTTCCGCGACGATCACCTGGGTCGGGTTGGCCGTCGCGCAGTAAATGCGGCAGACCTCCGGCACCGCACGTACCGCAGCCAGCACGTTGACGGGAAAGAACCCGTCCCCCAGGAAGATCAGGAAAGAGTGGCCAGCGCCAATGGCCAACGCGTTGTCGCGTGCGAGTGCGATCACTGCTTCGTCATTACCCGACCAACGCACCAGCCGCTTACCCGAGGCCTCGCAGAAGGCCAGCCCGAAGCGAATGCCAGGAACCGCGCCCACCAGCGCCTCGTGAAGATCTTCCACAGTCTTGATGAAATGCGACTGGCCAAAAATGAAGTTGGAGGCGTCCGGCTTGACGATGGGCACCACGGCAAGTTCCATGGCTGCGCTCCTTCAAGGTAGGTAACGCAATGGTAGGTAGGCGGACGAACCGCGATTTCAAGCGGCCTGCTAACGCAGGTCGCTGAGGTTACCACGTGTCGGCCCCAGCCGGAATTGTGCATCGTGCTGCCCGGCCCCCAATTGGAGCGACACCAAAAAGGATGCTCTCGTAGAAGAACCAGCACTGGAGCAATATACTGGAAGCCGCTCCCCCAATAGTGATCTGAGTTGTTGTGAACGCCTGACAGTTGGCGCGCGGCCTGGGCGGCAGCTGCTACCGCCCCCAAACCACCGCTTCCTCGTGCCTCTTGATCAGGTGCCTCAGGCTTTCGAATCCGGAGCGTATATGCTGCGCGAACTGATTGACTGCCGGAGATCGGGCGGAATCGGCGCGGGTGAGTATCGCCAGAGCCCGTTCCGGATGCGGGATGGTCAGCGGCAATGCGGTGATCGATTTCTCCTTCCGCAAGGCGAAAACCACGCTATGGGGTATGACCGTCAGAGCATCCGCTGCCTTGAGATAGTTGATGACACTCATCAGCGAACCGCCGGAATAGCGGATCTTGATTTCGGTTGCGCCGAAGGAGAGCAACAGGGCGCGAAGATCGGCGAGCAGCGGGCTGCCCGGCGGAGGCGCTACCCAGGGATAGTCGAGAAGCTGGCTTGGCTGCGGCCGACGCTTGAGCAGCAGTGGATGCGTGACCCTGCAGGCAATCACGTTGCGTCCCGGAAGGATTTGTTGGAATTCCAAGCCGGAACCCTCATCCAGAATGTCGATCGGGCAGATCGCAAGGTCGATCTGGTCGGCCTTCAAGGCGGCGCGAAGATCCGGGAAGTAGCCGTAGCTTTGATCGATCCGAACATCAGGATGTGTGCTCTGAAACTCGGCGCACAACCCTGCGATCAGTGCATCCATGAAGAAGGGCGTGCCTCCGACGCGCACGACGCCGCTCTTGCCGACGCGGAAGCTTTCCACGAGATCCGACGCCTTGCGGGATGCTGCCAGCATGACCAGCCCTTGCTCAGCCAATGACAGGCCAAGCGACGTGGGTTGAAGCGGTCTGCGTCCTTTGATGAACAGTGGCTCGCCGAGACGCATTTCAAGCATCGACAGGGTGCGCGAGACAGCGGGCTGTGCAAGCCCGAGGAGGGCCGCTCCCTCGGTCACTCCGCCGGTTTTGACCACTGCGGCAAGCTGGATCAGGTGTCGTTCATCTATCTTCATAACGATCTGTTATATTAAAGCTGAATCAAATCATCAATCGGCTGCGACAGGCCTGCTAGTTTGCCATTACCAACGATGCGGTTTTGGGAGAGACGCATGCCGCCGGCAGCCGATGCGCTTATTTTCAGTGAGGCCACTTCCTCGGACGTGTTTGCTGAGCGCATGCCCTCGGGCAAGGGCGGCCAGTTGCCCCGCCTCATGGCGGCGGTCGCCAAGCACGCGCATGAACTGATCAAGGAATTCCGACCCACCCAGGATGATTGGCGCGGGGTGATCGCGTTTCTCACGGAAGTCGGCCATGCCTCCGATGAACGCCGTCAGGAGTGGGTGTTGCTCTCCGACCTGATTGGCGCGTCGGCCCTCGTGGAGGAAATCAATTCGCGGCGGCCGAAAGGGGCAACGCCGAACACCATTCGCGGGCCATTCTTTCGCAGCGATGTGCCGGAGCGCCCGCAGGGCAGCTCGATTTCGCTTGATGGAGTGGGAGAGCCGCTTTGCGTCTCGGCCCGGATCATTGATCTCGACGGCCGCCCGATCCCGTCGGCCGAGCTCATCACCTGGCAGGCCAACGCTCAGGGCTTTTATGAGAACCAGCAGCCGGACCTGCAGCCCGAGCACAACCTGCGTGGCCTTTTTCGCGCCGACGCCGACGGAAGCGTCAACTACCGCACGGTCATGCCAAAGGGATACAGCGTGCCCGACGATGGCCCTGTCGGGCATTTGCTGGCAGCGGCGGGTTATCCTTTGCATCGGCCGGCGCATCTGCATTTTGTGGTCCGCGCGGTCGGTTTCGAGACGATCACCACGCATGTCTATGATCGAAACGATCCGCATCTCCACGAGGACGCGCTGTTTGGCGTCAAACCCGAGTTGGTCCGGGACTTTCGCCCCGTGAGTGGAGATGTCTCGCAGATGCGGCAGGTAGATTTCACGTTCGTGATGGTGCGGGCAAGACCGGAGAAAGCACGATGAGCCTGTCGTTCCACTATGCCGGCAGCCCGGCCCATATCGTCTTCGGCGAAGGGGCTAGCCAAGAGGCGGCAAACTGGATCTCGAAGATCGGTTGCCGGAGAGCCTTGGTTCTTTCCACGCCACAGCAGAAGAGTGACGCCGAGGCACTGGCTGCGAAGATCGGGCCGCTGGCCGTCGGCGTATTCAGCGGCGCCGTCATGCACACGCCTGTCGATGTCACCGAGACGGCAATGAAGGTGGTTGGGGAAAGCGGAGCCGATTGCGTCGTGTCGCTCGGCGGCGGCTCGACGACGGGTCTCGGCAAGGCCATCGCTTATCGCACGGACCTGCCGCAGATCGTCATTCCGACGACCTATGCAGGCTCGGAGGTCACGCCGATCCTTGGTCAGACCGAGGGCGGTCGCAAGACGACAGTGAAAGGTGCGAAAATCCTGCCCGAGGTGGTGATCTACGATGCCACGCTGACAACGGGCCTTCCGGTTGGCTTGTCTGTGACCTCGGGCCTGAACGCCATGGCCCATGCCGTCGAAGCGCTCTATGCGCAGGACCGCAACCCGATCTCGACCCTCATGGCCGTCGAAGGTTTGCGCGCCTTCCGATCTGCACTTCCGCAAATCCTGGCGACGCCTGGCGACCTAAATGCGCGGGCAGGCGGTCTTTATGGTGCCTGGCTTTGCGGCACAGTCCTTGGCACGGTCGGCATGGCGCTGCACCACAAGATTTGCCACACGCTCGGCGGCACCTTCGACACGCCGCATGCCGAAACGCATGCGATCATGCTGCCGCACACGGCCGCCTTCAATGGGGTGGCGGTGCCCGAGCTTCTTCAGCCTGTGGCAGAGATTTTCAAAGGTTCGGTCGGCGGGGGGCTTTGGGACTTCGCCAAGTCGATCGGTGCGCCACTTTCGCTGCGTGATCTGGGCCTCACTGAAGCCGACCTCGACAAGGCAAGCCGGATCGCGGTCGAGAACCCCTATTGGAACCCGCGATCGATCGATCGGCAATCGATCCGCGCATTGCTGCAACAGGCCTGGGAGGGCCGCCGGCCGGAGAATTAGTCGTCACACAAGGGGGAATGGGAGGAAAATGAGATGACAACCAGACGCGAATTCCTGAAACAGACGGCAGCCACGGGCGTGCTTGCTGCCGCATCCGGGCTGGCTTTGCCGGCGCTGGCACAGAAAAGCTCGATCAAGCTCGGCTATGTCAGTCCGCAAACCGGACCGCTTGCCGCCTTCGGCGAGGCCGACAAGTTCGTCATCGAGAACTTTCTTGCGACGACCAAGAAGATGGGCCTCGACTATGAGGTTGTCGTCAAGGACAGCCAGTCCAATCCCAATCGTGCCGCTGAGGTCACCAAGGAACTGATCGTCACCGATGAGGTAAACCTGGTCCTCGTTTCCTCGACACCCGAAACCACCAACCCGGTGTCGACGACCTGCGAAGCCGAAGAAATGCCCTGCATTTCGACGGTTGCGCCGTGGCAGCCATGGTTCATCGGCCAGCAGGCAAATCCCGGCGACCCGAACTCCTGGAAACCATTCAATTTCGCCTATCATTTCTTTTGGGGGCTCGAGGACATCATTGCCGTCTTTACCGGCATGTGGGGCCAGGTCGAGACCAACAAGAAGGTCGGCGGGCTGTTCCCCAACGACGGGGATGGAAATGCTTGGGGAGACAAGGTTGTCGGTTTCCCGCCGGTGCTCGCAAAGCTCGGCTATACGCTGACCGATCCTGGCCGCTTCCAGAACCTTTCGGATGACTTCTCCGCGCAAATCAACGCCTTCAAGCAGGCGAACGCCGAAATCGTTACCGGTGTCGTTATCCCACCGGATCTTACGACCTTCTGGAACCAGGCAAAGCAACAAGGCTTCAAACCAAAGGTTGCCTCGGTCGGCAAGGCGCTGCTGTTCCCGCAAACGGTGGAATCGCTCGGCGACGCCGGCCACAATCTTTCAACCGAAGTCTGGTGGACGCCAAGCCACCCCTTCAAATCGTCGCTGACGGGTGAGACCGCCGCGCAGGTTGCCGAGGCTTTCACCAAGGCAACGGGGAGGCCCTGGACACAGCCGATCGGATTCGCGCACGCGCTGTTCGAGCTGGCCGTGGATGTCATGAAACGTGCTGACGATCCAAGCGACGGCGAGGCTGTTGCCAAGGTCATCGGCGAAACAAGGCTCGACACGCTCGTTGGCCCGATCGCCTGGGGCAACGAGAAACTGCCGCCCTTTGCGCAGAAGAACGTTGCCAAGACGCCGCTTGTCGGCGGCCAGTGGCGGCTGAAACAGGGCGGCAAGGGGTATGATCTCGTCATCGTCGAGAACGCCACTGCACCCAACATACCGACCGGCGGGAAAATGGAGCCGATCGCCTGAGCGCGTCAGCGCTGATGAGGCGATGAGGGAGCCGTGGAGGCGGCTCCCTAAGTGGGAGAGAGATTTATGCCAATATTGGAACTGGAAGGTGTCTCGAAGACGTTCGGCGCGTTGACCGTCGCGCAACAGATTTCCTTTGCCGTGGACGACGGCGAGGCGCTCGGCATCATCGGCCCCAACGGCGCCGGCAAGTCGACCCTGTTCAATCTGATCACTGGCAACATCCAGGCAGAGAGCGGCGCGATCCATTTCATGGGCTCCGACGTGACCAAAACCGCGCCGATGGCGCGGTGCTTGGCCGGAATGGGCCGCACATTCCAGATTCCGCAGCCCTTTGATCAGCTCACCGTGTTCGAGAACCTGCTTGTGGCCGGATCGTTTGGCGCGCGGAAGCGGGAAGGGGAGGTCGCCGATCGCTGTGCAGAAATCCTGATCGATACAGGTCTGATCGACAAAGCCAATGCAATGGCCGGCAGCCTCACGCTCTTGCAGCGCAAGCGGTTGGAACTGGCGCGTGCGATGGCAACCGATCCGAAGCTCCTGCTGCTCGACGAGATTGCCGGTGGGCTGACGGAAGGCGAATGCCGGGCGCTGGTGGCGACTATCCGCGGCCTCCACGGCAAGGGCATTACGGTGATCTGGATCGAGCATGTCCTGCATGCGCTAAACGCCGTGGTCGGACGCCTGCTCGTCCTGCATTTCGGTCGCGTGATCGGCATCGGTAAGCCCGACGAGATCATGAACTCGAAGCAGGTCCGCGAAATCTACCTGGGGATCGATGTGTGATGCCACTTCTCGAAACCCATGCACTGACGGCTTCCTACGGTGACTTCCAGGCGCTGTTCGGCATCGATATCAGGCTCGAAGAGGGCGAGACGCTGGCGATCATCGGCGCGAATGGAGCCGGCAAGACGACGCTGATGCGGTCGCTGTCGGGTGTCCTCAAAAACGAGCCCGGTTCCATCAGCTATCGGGGAGAGGCGATCGGCGCGCTGGACGCCCCCGATGTGATGTCGCGCGGGATTGCCATGGTGCCGGAGGGCCGGCGGTTGTTTCCATCGTTGACCGTCGAGGAGAACCTGCTGATCGGTTCCTACGGTCGCAAGGCCACGGGTACCTGGACGCTCGAGAGCATCTATGCGCTGTTTCCCGTCCTTAAGGAACGTCGGCGAAACTCTGCCACGGCACTTTCCGGTGGGCAGCAGCAGATGGTGGCGATCGGCCGGGCGTTGATGTCGAACCCGGACGTGCTCCTTTGCGATGAGATCAGCCTCGGACTGGCGCCGGTCGTGGTACGCGATATCTACGCCGCTTTCCCGCGCATCCGCGAAACCGGCGCGGCGATCATCATCGTTGAGCAGGACATCGCTCAGGCACTCAAGGTCTCCAATCGGATCTATTGCATGATAGAGGGCCGCATCACGCTTACCGGAAAGCCATGCGATCTCGACCGCGATGCCATTCACAAGGCCTATTTCGGAGCAGATGGTCATGAACTGGCTTGATACGATAGCGCAGGGCATCCTGCTTGGCGGGCTCTATGCGCTTTTTGCCGCGGGGCTGAGCCTGGTCTTCGGCATCATGCGGCTGGTCAACCTTGCCCATGGCGACCTGATCGTCTTCGCCGCCTTTGTGATCCTGTTGCTTGTTTCATTGCTGGGGCTCCATCCTTTCGTTGCGGCGTTCATCGCGGCGCCTCTCATGTTCGCAGCCGGCTGGGTCCTTCAATACCACTTGCTCAACCGCACGCTCGGAAAGGATATCCTGCCGCCGCTGCTCGTCACGTTCGGTCTTTCGATCGTCATCCAGAACGGTTTGCTGGAAGGCTTTACGGCCGACAGCCGTCGGATATCGGCAGGTGCGCTCGAGACCGCCTCCATTTCGCTGGGACCGATCAATGTCGGTGTCATGCCGATGCTGACCTTTGGCTCAGCGATCCTCGCCATAGTTACGCTGAACCAGTTGATCTATCGCACCTCGATCGGCCGCGCGTTTCGTGCCACATCCGACGATGTCACCACGGCGGGCCTGATGGGCATCCGGCCGCAACGCATTTTCGCAATGGCAACAGGCCTTGCCATGGTGGTGGTGACGATCGCGGCGCTCTTCCTCGGAACACGTGCCAATTTTGATCCCACGTCGGGACCGGCCCGGCTGATCTATGCCTTCGAAGCCGTCATCATCGGCGGGCTGGGCTCGCTTTGGGGAACGCTGGCTGGCGGAATCATACTTGGTGTCGCGCAGACGATCGGGGCGGCCATCAATCCGGAATGGCAGATTCTAGCCGGGCATCTCGCGTTCCTTCTCGTCCTCCTGTTCAAGCCGCGCGGCCTCTTCCCGCGCGCAGTGGATTGAAACGTCATGGAACAGTTGCTCTCACCAACCTTCAAAGTCGAGACCCGTACAGGCGCATCCGCGGCATTCGCCCTCATGGCTGCGATCGTCGTGATCCTCGCATTCCTGGCGCCGCTTCTGGTGTCGCGCGGCGCAGTCCAGGACCTGTTCTTCATCCTCACCATGCTGGTGTTGGCACAATGCTGGAATCTTCTTGCCGGATATGCCGGCCTGATTTCGGTCGGCCAGCAGCTTTTCGTCGGTTGCGGGGCTTATGCCATGTTTGCTCTCGTCAGCCTGTTGGGGCTCGATCCTGTCGCGGCAGTCCTGGTCGCCGGCGTCTTTGCGACGATCGTCGCCGTGCCGACGGCGTTCTTCACTTTTCGCCTCTACGGTCCCTATTTCGCCATTGGTACATGGGTGATCGCCGAGGTCGGCCGCTTGCTCTTTGCCCAGTGGAAGGCACTCGGCGGCGGTACCGGCACATCATTGCCGCGTGACGCGACGCGCGACATGATCGGCATCGACCTGTTGAAATCCTTGTTTCGGATGAAATCGGCGGAGGCGGGCGACGCGCTGACCTATTGGCTCGCGCTGGTACTCGCTCTGGTCACGATCGGGGCCATCTACTGGTTGCTGCGATCGCGCAACGGCCTGGGTCTTGCCGCGGTCCGCGACAACGAGCAGGCGGCACGCGCGCTCGGCGTCGATGCCCGGCGCATGAAGACGATGGTCTACCTGACCGCGGCATTTCTGACAGGCTGCTGCGGCGCGCTGATCTATGTCCAGAAGCAACGCATCTCGCCGGATGCTGCCTTCTCGGTGATCGACTGGACGGCCTACGTGATCTTCATCGTCGTCATCGGCGGCATCGGCACGGTCGAAGGGCCGATCATCGGCGTCATCGTCTTCTTTCTGCTGCAGAACCTGCTTGCCGGCTATGGCTCCTGGTATCTTTTGATTCTCGGCCTGGTCGCCATCGTCACGATGCTGTTTGCGCCGCGCGGGCTTTGGGGCCTGTTTTCCGACCGCACCGGCATCCAGCTTTTTCCGGTTCGCCGAATTCTCAAAGGTGGACCCCTTGAACACAAGCAAATGGGAGGGCCAAATGGCTGATATCACAACGGATGTACTCATCATCGGAACCGGCCCCGCGGGTTCTGCGACCGCGGCACTGCTGTCGACCTACGGCGTCGAGAACATGGTGATTAATCGCTACCGGTGGCTTGCCAACACGCCGCGAGCGCACATCACCAATCAGCGCACGATGGAGGTGTTGCGCGATCTCGGCCGCGATGTCGAGGACGAAGCCTACATGTTTGCCGCCGAGCAGGACCTGATGGGTGAGAATGTGTTCTGCACCTCTTTGACGGGCGAAGAAATCGGCCGCATGAAAAGCTGGGGCAAGCATCCGTTGTCTCGCGCCGAGCATCAACTCTCCTCGCCGAGCCTGATGAACGACCTGCCGCAGACCTTCATGGAGCCGCTGCTTTTCAAGACGGCCTGTTCGCGTGGCACACAGGCGCGCATGTCATGTGCGTATATCAGCCACGAGCAGGATGCCGATGGCGTCACGACCATCTGCCTCGATCGATTGACAGACAAGGAATTTACCGTCCGCTCCAAGTTCCTGATTGGCGCCGATGGTGGCAATTCGCGGGTTGCCGAACAGGAACAACTGCCATTCGAGGGCAGGATGGGTGTCGGCGGCTCGATGAACATCCTGTTCGAGGCCGATCTGTCGCGGCATGTCGCCCACCGTCCCTCGGTGCTCTATTGGGTGTTGCAGCCCGGTGCCGATGTCGGCGGCATCGGCATGGGGCTGGTGCGCATGGTCCGGCCCTGGCACGAATGGCTGATCGTCTGGGGCTACGACATCAACCAGCCAGCACCCGAGGTGACCGAGGATTTCGCCATCAAGGTGGTGCGGGACCTGGTCGGCGACCAGGAACTCCAGCCAAAGATCAAATCGGTATCGACCTGGACCGTGAACAACATGTATGCGACACAGATGTCCAACGGCCGTGTCTTCTGCATGGGCGATGCAACGCATCGTCATCCGCCGTCGAACGGACTGGGCTCAAACACCTCGATCCAGGATGCCTTCAACCTCGCCTGGAAGCTGTCCATGGTGCTGAAAGGTCAGGCCGGACAAGGCCTGCTCGACAGCTACAATGCGGAGCGCGCGCCAATTGCGAAGCAGATCGTTACCCGCGCGAACAAGTCGATCGAAGAGTTCGGTCCGATCTTCAAGGCGCTAGGCCTTCTGGATTCTGTTGATCCGGTCAAGATGCAGGAAAACATGGACGCCCGTTGCAACGATACGCCGGAGGCGGAAAGGCAGCGCAGGGCGATCCGGGATGCGATCGCCTACAAGGTCTATGAGTTCGATGCCCATGGCGTCGAAATGAATCAGCGCTACAAATCGGATGCGATCATCAACGACGCTCAGCCGGAGCCCGCCTTCGCAAAGGATCCGGAACTTCACTACCACGCGACAACGTGGCCCGGCGCGCGCCTGCCGCACGCTTGGCTCTTCAATCACAGCGGCGACAAAGTCTCGACCCTCGACCTCACCGGCCACGGCGTCTTCACTGTCTTAACCGGCATCGGCGGCGACGGTTGGGTGGCGGCGGCCCAGGCGCTAGCAAAGGAGTTCAACATCCGGATCACCACGCACACGATCGGACCGCGCCAGGAATGGCAGGATCTGGTTGGCGACTGGGCCAACGCGCGCGAGGTTCGGGATTCCGGAGCCGTTCTTGTGCGGCCGGACCATCACGTTGCCTGGCGCGCAGATTCAATGGTCTCCAATCCGGAAGCCGAACTGCGCCGCGTCCTGACATCCATTCTTGATAAGTGAGAGCATCATGCAAGCACATGAAAAGGGCTTCTTCACGGAAGAAGATTCGGTCGCGGTGGTGACTGGCCGCAACAAGAGTGCCAAGGACGAACGCCTGAAACAGGTGATGGAAGTCATCACCCGAAAGCTCCACGAAGCGGTAAAGGAGATCGAGCCCACACAGGATGAGTGGATGCAGGCTATCTTCTTCCTGACGCACACGGGCCAAATCTGCAATGAGTGGCGGCAGGAGTTCATTCTCCTCTCCGATGTCCTTGGCGTGTCGATGCTGGTCGATGCAATCAACAACCGCAAACCCTCGGGTGCCTCGGAAAGCACCGTGCTTGGGCCGTTTCATGTTGCCGACGCGCCGGAACTGCCAATGGGTGCAAACATCTGCCTGGATCAGAAGGGCGAGGATATGTTCATCGAGGGACGGATCCTCGACACCGATGGCGAGCCTATTGCCGATGCACTGATCGATATCTGGCAGGCGAATGATGAGGGTTTCTACGACGTCCAGCAGAAGGGCATTCAGCCGGATTTCAATTTGCGGGGCGTGTTTCGCACTGGTCCTGATGGGCGCTATTGGTTCCGGGCCGTGAAGCCGAAATATTATCCGATCCCCGATGACGGTCCGGTTGGACAATTGCTGAAGGCCCTTGGCCGCCATCCCTACCGGCCGGCCCATCTCCATTACATCATCAAGGCCGACGGTTTCGAAACTCTGACAACCCACATCTTCGATCCCGATGATCCCTACATCGATTCCGATGCGGTTTTCGGGGTGAAGGAGAGCCTGCTTGCAAAATTCCGCCGCACGAGCGATCCCGAACGGTCGCGACAGTATCAGTTTGCGGGCGATTTCTGGGAGGTAAAGCACGACTTCGTCCTTGCCCGCAGGAAGCACTGAGGCTTCAGACGAGGATCCTTGCACGGCCGCGGCAGTGTTAATACGCGCCCTGCAACGATTAATGTCCGCGCCGACTTTATGGGCTGCGCAAAAGGTGGAACGGGCGTGCGAATAGGACCATCCGTACCGTCATCGCAGCAGGTGACACTAGGCGCAGGTTTGGGGGAGCGGTTCCCGCGAGGAAGCATGCGGGTGCGATAATCTGCCCAAAGTCGGCTATGGCGCGTGCGTCGAAAGATGACACGATTTCGTCGGTCACCGCCCTATCCTTTTGCGAGTTCCTCCACCTGGACACCGAGGGCATCAGCCAGCGCGGCCTTGCCGTTGTTGTAAGGCATCATCGCCAGACCTGAAGCGATCCCCTCCCGCCACGACGGTCCGCGCTCCCATGCCTCCTGGTACGCGTCTGCCAAGACGTCGCCCTGCCGGGTTTGAAGCATGGCCTCGAAGAGCGTCGCGGCTTGCAGGAGGTCCTTGTCCCGCTTCGCCCTCCCAAGTGCATCCGTTGGCCGCCTGGAGGCCACGATGCACTTATGGACGGCATACCTCTCGGGAGCCGGGACATTGACGCTCACGCCTTCCCGGTGCAGCAGAACGGTCCTCACGGGCTCGTAGATCAGATAATCCAAGAACCGGAGGTTTTCCGCCGACGTACCACCGAGGGCGGGCATAGGTGACGGCTTTCCCGTGTATTCATCCGATCCCCGGTTGCCCGTCAGGAATTCGACCCTGTAATTGGTCCGGTTCACGAAAGCCGTTACCCGTGCTTTGTCGGCCTGATGCGGTACGGCCCGGAACGTCGGATCGACGGCCGCCAAGATACTCAAGATCGGCGGCAGGCTGTCATCCACCTCCTGAGAGATCGCGAAATCCATAGCCAGGTCGGGATCGCCTGTCTGCATTGCCGTCGTCGGAAGCCGAACGCCAAGGACGCCCGAGTAGCAGCCATAGGCCACCGAGCCGACGAGGACGCCATGCAGGCGAAAGAACCCCGCATCCGCGAGCGCCTTCGTGATATCGCCGGCGAACCGATCGGGAGCCGACATGCCACCCGAGCGGAGGAGCGTGGAGACCAAGCGTCGCCGCTCCTTGATGTTGTCCTTGATCTCGCGATGTCGCCTGACGCGCTCTGCGATCTCGAGATCAGCTGCGGGGCCAACATAGCTCCGCTTGTCCTTGCCCTTGGGAGTAGGGATGTCGAAATAGAAATAGTCTTTGCCCTTCACCGGTACGGTTACAAAGCGACCCTCGAGCGGGAAGTCCGATTGCCATTGCGCGTCCAATGTCTGCTGGGCGAGTTCCGCGAACATCGTGCGGAATACAAGGCCAACATCTTTCATCGTCATCGACGGCCTCGGTTATAATGTGTTTGCAAAAACATTATAACTCCCTTGCTCGTTGTCAAGGCAGGCAAGCAAAACCCCGGAACCCGGGGTTAAGTGCATGTCATTCAGTTCAATTCGATAGCTGCTCGGCCCGCTTATCGGCTGCACAGCTAAGTCGATCACATGATGCACCAGGCTTCCGTTTCCGCTCATCGAGCGCCCGGCGCCTTCCATCTCTGATTCTGCGTCTTTCAGCGTCAACGACGAGCGCGCGTCTTATAGTATTTTGGCAACACATTGGCGACAATTTGCCTGCCATACACATTGCGGTTGCACGCGCGCGATTCACGGCAAAAAATCGGGCTGCGATATCGCTACGGCTGCGATATCGCTTCGAGGAGGGGAGGTTGCCGCCGGTCGGTGATCTGTCCGGTATTGCGGTAAAGGGGATGGGCGACAGATGTCGCCTGCCGAGGAGATGCTGCCAATGCCTTCTTCCAACGTGGAAATCGTGCGAAGCGCCTCTAGCGAGCATCCGGACGCCAGTGGGCTCATCGATTGGCTTACCAGAACTTGGCTTCCTTGGTTTTTCCTGACAGTGTTGGCCTCGACCTTGCTGGCATCGGAAGTCGCCCGATCGCAGGAATTCGGCCCCGGCACGATAAATCAGACCATCAGCAGAGGCCAAGCCGCGACGGTCGTCGGCTCGACACAATTGTCACCCCCCACGGGCTCCCAGGCAGCCGCGATTGGTGGTCCCGGCACCGTCACCTTCAATCCGGCCGCGGGCAGCCAGCCTGGACCGATTGCGGTGAATACCGTCAACGCAAGCGCCATCATTGTTTCAGGTAGCGGCCAACTGGTGATCAATCCGAGCGGTAGCGCCTTTCCGACTACTATCACCACCACGGGCAACAATGCTTACGGCATCAACGTGACGTCGGGTCAGCACACCGAGTCGCTGAACAACGTGCTCATTACCACCTCGGGCGCGAATTCGGACGGAATACGGATCGAAAATCCGAACAACATCATCAACGCGACAGATGTAACGGTGACCACCACAGGGGCAGGCGCCAGCGCGCTTGCCCTGATCAGCGGTGGAGGATCAACGGCGAATTTTACAAACGGCACCCTGCAGAGCGCTGGCGGCCCGGCAATTCGGATCCAGGGCGGGAACAACAAAGCCGTCAACTTGACTGATGCTAGTGTCTTGGCGGGCGATGACGGACGATGGTTATACGTCACCGGCGCCGGTGCCGCTACCATCACGGCTTCAGGCTCGGAGTTGACCGGCACTGCCATCACCGACAGCGGCAGTACATCGAACCTCATATTGAAGGACGACACTGTCTGGACTGTGACCGGGAACTCCAACGTCACCAATCTCACGAACAACGACAGCCTGATTGATTTCGCACTTCAAGGCGGATTCAAGACACTGACGACGGTGAACTATGGTGGTCAGGGCGGCACGCTGGGGCTCAATACCAGGTTCGGTCCCACCACGAGCGATCAAAAATCAGATGTCCTCCAGTTGGACGGAGGGCAGGCCACCGGCACAACCCAGATCGACATCAAGCCCATTGACCCCGAAAATGCTGTCCCGACCGAGGGCAACGGCATCCTCCTGGTGAATGCGATCAATGGGGCCACGACGGCCCAGAACGCTTTCTTCATCGACAATCTGGTTGCCGCGGGGCCGTACGAATACGAGCTTTTGCGCGGCGGTGTCGACGGCACCGACCCGCAAAACTGGTACTTGCGTACTGGAGGCGGGTTCACAGATCCTTGCGATCCTGAACCGCCCCCGGGCGGCGGCAACGGCAACGGCAACGGTGGCGGCAACGGTGGCGGCAACGGTGGCGGCGGCGAAGGCGGGGGATCACTGCGGCCTGAGGTGCCGCTATACTCGAATAGCCCAGTTCTCACCTTGCTGTACGGTTCAATGCTTCTCGATACGTTGCACGAGCGAAAGGGCGATGACTGGAGAAACGAGCTCGGCGAGCAGCAGATCTGGGGCCGTGTCGTGGGACAACATGGCCTACAGCGCTGCTCCATCAACCGTGAGAAGGATGTATCCTACGACGTGTTCGCGACACAGGGCGGAATCGACCTTTACTATGGCGAGGGTCGCGACGGCGGAAAAGACCGGGCGGGCGTTTACGGCGCGATCGGCACCGCATCAGGCAACTCTCACCTGTTCGACGTCAATCTCGGCTCTAACGACAACAATGCTTACACGGTCGGCGGCTACTGGACGCATTACGGCAAGGAGGGCTGGTACATCGACGCCCTTCTGCAGGGCACTTGGTACGACATCGAGGCCAGTTCCAGCCGGCCATATTCGCTGTCTACCAACGGCTTCGGCATCGGCGCATCGCTGGAGGCTGGCTATCCGTTCATCGTCTCAGACGACGTGGTCATCGAGCCGCAGGCTCAGCTGAGCTATCAGCACATCAACATCGGTGACGCCAATGACGGGGCCGCGACGGTCAGCTACTCGGATGTCGATAGCCTGGTCGGCCGGGTCGGGGCGCGCGTCGCGAAGACCTGGAAGCTCGAATCCGCGGATGCCGACCCGCGCCAGATGACTGGATGGCTGCGCGCCAGCTATGCCTATGAGTTCCTCGCGGACCCGACCACGTCGTTCTCGTCGGGCACCGGCCCGGTGCCATTTACCGGCGACTATTCCGGCGCTTCACTGATTTTCGACGCCGGCGTCGATGGCTCCGTTACCAGCAATATCTCGCTCTACGGCAGCTTGAATTATCGCATTTCGCTCAACGACCTTGGTCATGCCATCGGCGGAAAGGTCGGACTGAAGATGAAGTGGTAAGTAAAGAGACATCGGCGTACAGCTGAACAATGGCATGCAAGCGATGGTGCAAGCGCCAGCCAAGGGTCCTTTCGTGATCCGGCGTCCGCGGCGGCATATTGATGTCCAGCATCTCATCGGCAGAGCACTTGTCGTTGAATGGCGCATCGTGCCCCCGGTAGCAGTCAAACTCCTTGGCGAAGTCGTAGCGCAGCTCTTGCATCGACTTGTTGCCGTATCGAGCGAGCGCATCCGCAGCCTGCATTCATCCGCTGCGTTGGCATTTCTCATACGAATAGCGGAGTTCGTGACCGATGAAGTCGGACGGATAAGGCCATGCGCATAGCGCCTCTCCTTGAAGAGGTTGTCGACAGCCGAATAATGTCGATGATCGGATTTGCGCCCCCCGAGCTGGGAGAGAGATGGCGAGACTTGGCGGCAGCGACGCCCTCATCGCAGCCAGGAAACCACCAAAGGCCGCCATCACCGCAATCATGCGAAAACTCATTATTCTCGCCAACGCTCTCATCAGAGATCAGCGAAAATGGTGCCAAAAACCGGCTTGATCAGGATACTTTAGCGATCGACACCCGCGAGGTGCGGAGCCGGTTCGCAATACTCAATCAGCAATTCGGTGAGGACCCGTATCTTCCGTGCGGGATGCTGGCCTGGTGGACGGATGACATATGCACCCGCCGGAGGTGGGGGATAATGTGTCATGACCGGCACAAGCGCTCCGGAGGCTACATATTCATCGGTGAGGCCGTCGGGGAGATAGGCGATCCCGAGTCCTGCTGTTGCGGCGGCGACAAGAGCTGTGCCGTTGTCGGCCTTGAAGCGCCCCTGCGGACGAACCGTGATGATCTTGTCGCCATCCATGAGTTGCCAGGCTTCGGTGCCTTGCATGAGAGCCTCATGAGCGACGAGTTCCTCCGGCGTCTCGGGCGACCCATGCGCCTTGATGTAGTCCGGGCTCGCGACGAACTTCCCATGGATTGGTCCGACGCGTCTTGCGATCAAGTTGGAGTCCTGAAGATAGCCAACCCGTATCGCACAATCATAACCCTCGTTGATGAGATCGACGAAGCGATCACTGTAGCACGTGTGGATTTGGAGCTGGGGGTGGCGGCGCGCCATTTCCGCGAGGATGGGAGCGAAGTGAGTCGGGCCGAAAGAAAGCGGCACGGCAACTCGCAAGCGGCCGCGAAGGTCACCGGCGGGTAGGATCGTTTCCCTGGCCACGTCGATCTCGGCGCAGACCCTGGCTGCATAATCTCGGAACGTGGCCCCTGCTTCCGTGAGAGCGGCGCCCCGGGTGGTTCGTGCAAGAAGCTGGACACCAAGTTCCGCTTCAAGCCGGAAGAGCCGCCGACTGACGATTGACTTGGAGACGCCGAGCCGGAGCGCAGCAGGCGAAACTCCCCCAGCATCAGCCACTTCTACGAAGGTCTGCAGCTCTTCGATGTCCATTTAGCGTTCCCCTTTCCGCGACACAGCTTGCCATAAAAGGATGCTACCGCATCTCGAATAGGAACGACAATAATGGTTCCAGGCAACGTCGCCACTGGCGCATGTCTCCCGCAAAACCAATGCCGCTCACAACGGCAGCAAAGGATGCAATAATGACCTTTCGTAATGGCCTTGCTTCGCTTCTTCGTCCCGAAGATTCGGTACTCGTTCTTATCGACCACCAGCCCTACCAGCTCGCCAATCTGAACAGCCACGACCCGCAGGCCGTGGTGAACAACACGACCGCCTTGGCGAAGTCCGCCAAGGCCTTCGGCGTCCCCACCATCCTGACCAGCGTGATCGCGGCGCGAGGCGGTCTGATCTTTCCGCACATCACTGACGTGTTCCCCGGCCAGGAGGTAATCGACCGGACCTTCATCAACACCTGGGAGGACCGGAAGGTCGTCGATGCGGTCAAGGCGACGGGCCGCAAGCAACTGATCATCGCCGGCCTGTGGACCGAGGTCTGTGTCGCGATGCCGACGATCCAGGCGCTGGGCGAGGGCTGGGATGTGACGGTGGTCACGGATGCGTCGGGCGGCACTTCGGTTGAGGCCCACGAGGTCGCGATCCAGCGCATGATCCGCGCGGGCGCGAACATGATGACTTGGTTGGCGGTGGCCTCGGAGTGGCAACGTGACTGGGCCAGGACGCAGCACTCCGGAGAGTTGACGGAAGTTCTCAAGCAGCACGCCGGCGGCAGCGGCATCGCCTATCTGTGGGAGCAGCAGCTGCTCAACACGCCGGTGTCGAGCAACGCAGTCTGATCTGAGCGGGGATGACGAGAACCTTGAACGAAGCGATGCGAAAAAGCGCATCACTTATCGAGGCTCGTCATCCACATTCGTTGGCGAGAAGGTTCGATGTCTCGTTCGGCCGACTGCGGCCATTGGTGGGAATGGCGATATAAAACCGGATATCTCCAGGGTAAGAGTTCATCGATCTGGCGCTGCTTATGACAGGCGCAATGGCGGGGGACGAGCACCGAGCGCGTCGCTTGGCCGGGCCGGAGGAGCTGATCCAGGCACTCCAGTCGCTCCCGACGTCGCCGACCGCCCGCAACGCCAGACAATCTATCTGGCGGCCCGCGCCTTACAGAGTCTACCCGCCATCGTTAGTAGACACTATCAGGATGTGTCGATGCCTTCAGATCGGCCAGGCCGCGGTTTGCATCCTTGCTGCCGGTCGCCGCGGCGGCCGTGAAAATCCGCTCCGCGTCTCCGTACATCTTCATGCTCAAGTAGGCGTATCCGCGAAGCACCATCAAGTCGATCGGTTCCTGCTGGAGCTGCGCGCGCTGATCAAGGAATATCAAGGCCTCTCGATAACGCTTGGCGCCGAAGGCGGCCAAGGCCCTGTCGGCCAAGATCGCGACCTGCAGTTCGGCTGCGCGTTGTTGTGTCTGCGGTGCCCTCGTTGCTGCAACGGCGGCATTGTTGGATAGGCCGGCGCGCAGATAGGCGAGGCTCTGGCCATAGGCTGCATCTTCGCGCGTCTTGCGTTTTGGACTGGCCAGCGCTGCCTCGAACGCCTTTACCGCCTCCATCGGGCGATTGAGGTCCATCAGGCACCAGCCGCGTGATAATGCCGTTTCCGGATCGAGCAATTGGGCATTGATCGTGGTCGTGCACCCGCGCACCTGCCGTGCACTGCGGGGAACCGTCACCGTTTGCATCGCAGGCTGACGCGAGGCCTCGACGCGGGCCGGTGGGCGTACGCTCTCAATACGCTCCGCCGGTGCCCTAACGGTTTCAGGGGGCGGGGCCACTGCGCCTTGCGGCACCGCCTGCCCAGGAGCGGGCAGGGGAGGTTGTGTGGCTTGCCGGTCGGTAGTTTCACCCAACTGCGCGATGCGCTCGGACTTGCCCGCCCATAGCCGTTGGATCTCGGCCACGCCCGCGCGGTCGTGCAACTGCTCGCGCGTGATGGCCAATCCGTAGGCGGATGGTTCGTCATCCGGTTTCCAGCGCAACGCCGTCTCGAACCAGCGAGCCGCCGTCTGTGGTTGGTTCAGAGTCCGGGCGAACCAGCCGAATTGCTGCGCCGTCGGCACATATTTTTGCGCAATGACCTCGGCGGCGATACGCGAAAGCACCTCTTCACTAAGGTTCGCCGGTGGCTGTAGGGCCATCAGGTTTGCCGTCGCTGCAAGATAGGTCGCGGTCGCGTCCTTGGAGGTACCGCGCCACTTGTACATGACGTCCTCCGCCTCCTGGGGCTTCTTCCCGGCGATCAACACCAGGGCCAGCCCCTGGGAAGCAATTGCCGTGTCTTCCTTGTTATGCGCTGCCCGGAACCATTTTTCGGCATCCGCATAGTTTTTCCGGCGAAGCTGGTACCAGCCGAGAAGAAGCGCGTCGGATGCCAGGCCCTCGGTTTCGGCAAGTCGTTGAACAATCGAAAGGTAAGCTGGCGCCACGTTAAGATCGGGGTCGTCGTTGCCAGCTGCGACAAAGCGACGGGCAAGGTCATTGCGGATGCTGTCGAACTCGCGACCGCCGTTGCCATCGGGGCGTTCGAGCGCCAGGAGATCCTGCATCGTTGCGTAAGACAGCAAAGCGGACGCTTTTTGAATGGTCGCCAGACGCTCCTGCGGATTCGTGCAATTCTTCAAGATATAGACATAGGCATCCCGGGCGCGAGGCGCGCGATCCGTCCTCGCGAAGGCTTCGGCAACGCGCCAGAGCACATCGATGTCGCTGCATGTCAAAAGGCTCGGCGTGTTGGCGCCGATCTGGACGACAGTTGCGTATTGCTTCAGGTCGGACGCATTGACGAGGCGTGCACGGGCTTCCGCGACATCCAGTCGGTCAAGCAAGTCGGGTGGCGGCTGCCATCCCGGTTCGGAGGCCTGCCGATCGGCAATGGCCTTGCGAAGCTCCGCATAGCGTCCCTCCGAATACAATTGCCACATCTGTTCCAGTTGCCTGTCGCCGCTCTGCGGAACCGCCAGAGGGTCGGCGGGCGGCACCCAGTTCGGGTAAAGCGCCTGGAGGCGCGCGATCTCGGCCTGCAGTCGTGCCTTGTCGCCGCGGCTGGCGAAATAGCGCAATGCACTCTCATCGACTTTCGGCTGAGCCGGCTTGGCTGGCTGAGAAGCGGGAGGCGGCACTTGCGGTGCCTGTGCGACCGTTACGGATTCTTCGATCTCGTCACCTGCGGTCTCGCTCTCCTGAGGCACCGGCGGGACTGTCGCTGCGGCTTGCAGCCGATCGGCAATCGCCTGCACGTCGATCTGAGGCTTGGGGCTGATCTCTGGCCCCGTGACACGACCCATCAGCATGAACTGTGGCGCGGGTGCATGACCCGATCCGCCGAAGCCGAGCATCTCCTGAAGTGCCACACGATCCTTCAGGGCGGTCACCAGACCGGCCACCGCCACCGCGACAACAATTGCAACGGATGAGGATCTCACAGACACTCCGGATGCTTCTCCCCGACAAATGCCAACCCAAGAAGATGAAGGGTCGATGGATAGTAGAGCGATGGCTCGAACTGCTGCGACGACTCAGGCAGCTTCGTTCCGTCTGTCACACAGGCCACGACATCGTTAACAATTCGATAACCCTGGTCCGACAGCCGCGTCTTTGGCTTACCGGAGGCGAGGCTGATCGTCGCCAAAGTGCCGTCCTCGGCGGTCATTCCCTGGCGCAATCTTGACAGCAGAGCCTTGTCCGAAATTCCCGCGCGAACGAGGTAGAGCGGTATGCGCAGGCTGTTGTATCCGAATTCGGCATCGAAGCCCTTGGCGGGCTCCGGCATGCGATTGAGGCTCACCCAATCGCCGGGCAGCTTTCGTGGTCCGAATTTCATCGACCGCAACAGTGACAGGCCGTCATCCGACAGTTTCTGCCAGGCGTTGGATGGTGCCAGGAGCGCCATGATCGGGATCGCCTCGTAGACCCAATAGGAGGGATTGATGATCGGGCCGTCCTTGCGATCGGGATAATCAAAACCGCTGGCGCCAGGCAGCAGCAGCGTGCGTCCGCCTGAACTGACCACGACATGCGAAAGAAGCGCCTGGGCCATCTTCGCGGCGGACTCGATATAGTCACTTCTGTTCCAGGCAGACCCAGCAAGGGCCAGCGCATAGGCAATCAACAGATCGCCATCCGACGCGTTGTTGATATCGGTGACATGCGGCGTAACGGCGGGATCCCATTTCCAGGCCGCCAGGCCATCGTCGCGCAGCAACAGTTCAGTGCGCGTGAAGTACCATATCTGCTCGAAGTCTGCGGGGTTGTTGGCAAGGTAGGCAAGCAGCAGACCATACCCTTGGCCCTCGCTGTGGCTGATATTGCCGTTTGCATCATCGACGATGCGGCCGCTGGCATCCAAGAACTTCGCCTTATAGGCGCTCCATGCCTGCGGGTTGATCCCCGGACCTTGCGCCTGTGCGGACTGGCAGGCGGCGGCGACCGCGAAGCTTGCGGCGCAGATCAGTTTCAACAGTCTCTTCATTCGCGCCTGCCCAGCCTGGAAAGCATGGCTGCCGTGGCAACACCGATCAGAAGCGAAAGGACGACCAGAAGGAAGGCGTAGGACAAGATGTTCGTAGACAACCAGTTCGCAGCGATCAGGCGATAATTTGAGATTGACCACGGCTGAGAGGCAACGAAATCGAAGCGACCGACCGGGATGCTTTCGACCTTGCCGGTCTTGCTGGAATAGCTGGCGATATGACCCGCGACCTGCGGCCAGTTGACTTGTGCGGTAACTGCCTCGGCGCCCTCGCGCAAGTCCTTGGCGGAAGGAGCCGTGACGATGGTCCAGGACGATCCCCCGGCGGCGCTTTTGCCCTGAGCGACCAAGAAGCTGTCGTCGTTCGAGGGCGTGAAGGCTTCTTCCGATCCGGGCACGAACTGCAGCGAACTTAGCGAAATGTCGAAGTTGCGGCGAAGCCACTCCTGAAATGACGTGATCTGCCCGCGCCATACTCCGCCGCCAACTCTCGAGCGCCAATCGTCAAAGGTCACGGAGCGTTCGGTCTGGTCTGATTGGGCCGCGGCGGGGGGGCGCCAGGAGGCCTGACTGCTCGTCGCTATGTTCAGCTGAGTCAGCACCGCCGGCGGCATCTGCGAGATCGATCCAATGAAAATGGCGTCTCGCTCGCCGATGGCGCCCGGTGTCGCAGCCGGCTCAACGTCGATCGGGCGGCCGGCAACGATCGCCATTTGTCCGAGCAGCGTAGCAGTTGCCGACAGCGTATCGCTATCGATCCGGTCGATGAAGAGGGGCGTTGGCTGCGTCGCGCGATTATAGGGATAGCCGGTTCCAGATAGGCCGGCCAGGTTCGGCCGCTGCCCGATCCTGGCAAAGTCGGGAATGTGAAGCTCGCTGGTGTCGAACAGCGCAAAGCGCGGTGCTGCGCCAGCCGTCGTGCCGGGCACGCAGACCTCGTCCTCCTTCGTCATCAGGATGGATTCGAGCGACAGCGTGTTCAAACCCGGCCTGAAATGCCGCATCGTGACGCGAATGGGCAAATGCCGGAAGATGCCTCCGCCCGTTGACGAAATCGGCACCGTTGAAGCGATATTGCCGTTGACATAGATGTCGATATGGCTGCCGGGCAGGACGTTCTGCGTAAAGGCTGCGTCGAGCAGGACGGTGGCTTCGCCATAGGCGTTCGCGTAAAAATCGGACGGCACGGCGATATTGAAACTGGTACGGAAGCGTCGTCCCGAAAACTCCGCCGTCGCCACGCCCAGCTGCGCAAACGTCAGGTTCGCGGCCGACAGAATGAGCGGCGCATCCGGGGCGCTCCAACGCTCGGTTACCAGCGTGTCGCGACCGGCCGTCGCTGGGCGATCGGTTGTCGAAACGATTGTGTCGATAGCAGACGAGATTGCTGGCCAGGACGGGCCGCTGATCAATAGCACGGGTGTCCCAGACTTCGGATCCGTCACGAACGAGGCCAGCGGCGCCGCTTGCGCGGCCGGCGGCGTCGCAATGACTGATTGAAGCTCGGCCGGCGTTCCAACGACGACAGTCATACGACCCGCACCCGCTTGCGGCAAAGTGTCAGGCGTGAATGAGAAGGTCTGGTTCGGCATGCCGCTCAGGACCGCAAGGCCCTGGGCAAGGCGTAAGAGAGGCTTTGTCGTGCCCGGCTGCTCGAGCGCCGGCACGACGAAATTGAACTGCGTCTTGCCGGTTTCATCCACGCCGATCGCGCGAATGGCGTCTGTACTGGAAAACCTCGCGGCCTCTTGCCCACTAAAGCTCAGATAGGTCTTTGCCGGGTCGATGTCCGTCCAAAGTTCATAGGTCGATTGCACGGTGCAGTCGGTGCGGTGGCGTTGGCTGGCTTCGAATGTCAGGAGATTCGCGCCCGGTTGCAGCAGTCCTGCGGGCACGTCGAAGGAGACGTTCGATGGCGCGTCCGATGAGGCGATCGGCTGTTGGCCGACGATCCGGTTGTTCAGAAGAACCGTTAGTTGCGACGCCTCCGGGGCAACGACGACAGCATTTTGATAGGAGAAGTTGAACTTTGCTGGCGCGGCAGCCTGCTCTGGCGTGATGTAGATCGACCACGACTTGCGATCATACTCGCCATCGAGACCAAACTTCGCGAAAGGGATGACATACCTTAAGACTGAGCTTTGACTGGCTCGCTGGATGGCCGGTTGCGCAGGGCGTTGCGCCTGTGCCGGGGCAACTGGTGGGGCAGGCTGCGGTCGAGCGACGTCGGCCGGGGCCTGCGGTTGCGATGGTGGTGTTGGCGAGGCTGACGGTGAAGCGGGGGGCATGGAGAAAGGGGGCGTGGGCGCGGCAGGCGTCGCGGGGGCCACCGGTGTCGCTGCCGGCGCTGGCGTGGCCGGCAATGTCAGTCTCGGCACCATCGGCGTACTGCCCTGCTCACGCTCACCCGACATGTCGAAAGGCGCCGTTTGCGCATAGGCAACCGCGCAAGCGGCGAGGAAAAACGCAAAGATCGATGTGATCTTCTTCATCAGTTGCCTGCCTTCGCGACCTGATGCTGCCGCTCGCGTTCGGGCCGCATGCTGCGGAAAAGGTACACGAGACCACGGCTTGTCTGGTAGAGCGATAGACCGAGAAACCAGATCGTCCCGCGAATAAGGCCTGGGTTGTGGCGACGCGCCTGCTGGAACTGCGTCCACTGATCGGAATTCGCAAACATCAGGTCGGCGATCAGCCGGTGATCGAGGGCGCTCTTCGGACTATATTGGCAGCCAACGGCCAAAATCTCGCCGGAAGGCTGGATATTGCGGACGATAAGCGGCAGCGTTTCGATGCTTGCGCCGCTGTGAGGCTGGAAGCGTATCTCGCCCACGGCGCCAATCACCATCGGATCCAGCTGCTTATTGAACACATGCAGCCGTGCGCCGTGTACTGAGACATCCTCGACGGATGCCGTGTGCCACTTGCCGTTGACCCCGAATTCGCAGCGGCGGTTCACGCGCACGCGGCGAGACGCGGCCCGCTCGCCACGTTCGGAAACGACGCCTAGGGCGCAGCCGGCCATGATCAGGTTGATGATGTTCCAGCCGCCGACAACCAAGGTCACGTCGGCCTTATAGGGCTCGGCATAGATACGATAGATGGTCACTGCCAGAGCAATCAGCAGTACGGCAAAGATGACGAAGAACGGCCGGCTGATTTCCGAAAGACGGCTGAGCGCGATCGACTCGTCCTTCGCCGTAACCTTGAACGTTGGCTTTTGCGGATTGAGCATGACCGAGACCACTGCCGGGAGCAGGTGAACCGTCTGAACATACTCGTAGAGTTCCGATATCCACGGCCAGCGAAAAGAGCCGTAGAGGTAGTTCTGCATCATCAGGTTCACGAGCATGTATGCCAGCGTATAGGCAAGGAACTCGCCGCCCGATGCGGTGAAGATCTCCAGATCGAAGAAGAGGTAGAAAAGCGGCGCGAACAGAAAGATCGTGCGGGGAAACGGGAAGAGCCAGAAGAGCGTCGACGACATGTAGCAGAGCCGTTGCGGCAGTGTCAGACCCCGCTTCAGCAAGGGGAAGCGGAAGCGCAGAATTTGCATCATTCCCTGTGCCCATCGGCTGCGCTGGCCGATGAAGCTTGCAAAGGTCGCTGGCTGCAGCCCGGCAATCAGGGGCTTGTCCACATAGATGCTGTTCCATCCGTTGCCGTGAAGCGCAAGGGCAGTTTCGCAGTCCTCGGTGATGCTGATGCCGCTGAAGCCCCCCTGGGATTCCAGCGCCCTTCGGCTGAGGACGGCGGCCGAGCCGCAGAAGAATGCTGCGTTCCATTTGTCGAGACCGCGCTGGATGATGCCGTAAAACATCTCGTTCTCGCTCGGCATTCTCTCGAAGGTTCGAAGATTTCGTTCCAGGGGATCCGGGTTGATGAAGAAATGCGGTGTCTGGACAAGGAACAGCTTCGGATCGTCGTCGAAGTAGCCGACGGTTTCGAGCAGGAAGTCGCGGGCCGGTGCGTGGTCGGCATCGAATACGGCGATCAGCTCGCCGCGCGAATGCTTCATTGCGTTGTTGAGGTTGCCAGCCTTGGCATGCTCGTTTCGGTCGCGCGTGAGGTAGCGTACGTCGAGATCCTCGCAGAGCTTCTTGAGCTCGTTGTGGCGCGCCACTGCTGCCTGGGCTTCGAGAAGCTTGTTGGAATTGCGCTTCTGCAACGTGCCGCCATCGTCCAAGAGCCAGACATGAAGCCTTTCAGCGGGATAATCCATCGCCTTTGCGGCGGCCAGCGTGTTGGCCAGGAGGTGCGAGTCCTCATTGTAGGTGGGAACGAACACGTCGACATGGGGAAAGCGTTCTTCCTTGCTCGCGCGCGAAGGGCGCGAAGGTAAGGGCGTGGCGACAATGAACAGGCTGAGCGCCAGCATCGCCACGCTGTACATTTCCGCCAGATAGAGCAGCAGGCCGGGGATGAAGTTTTCTGGCTGATTGATCGGCGGCAGCGTGCTGGTCGTGCGCCAGTAGACATAGCGAAGAACAATGGAGGTGCCGAAGGCAAGCGCAATCAGCCTCCAGGTGCCTTCGGCCTTCAGCCCCTTGATGATCGCCATGACAGCGACAACGACAATGCTCGCAATCAGCTGGGTCTGAAGGTTCACTGGCAGTGTGATCAGCGCGATCACACACAGAGAAACGATGGCCCACGTAACGATGCTTCGGGCTTTATGCATCAACATCCCTTTGACAATGCAGACCCGCGTGCTTGGGAACACTGCAGCCTTCTCACGTCTATCGTCGGCACGCGGCCGTCATGGCCGAATCCCCTATGCAATCTGGCGACGGCACCGATCGGCCGCTCGCCGTCGCGGTTTTCGGTTGCGGCTGTTGGTTCGAAGGCACGGCTGACATGCCTGGTTGCGGCAAATCGCTTGTCGTGTCCGGCAGCGGGACGCGAGGACCTGTCGGCTGCGGTAACTGCGCAGGCGCCTCCTCAGCTTTCGGCTGAACGCTGCGTACGCGAACGACACGAGATTGGATTTCCGGGCGGGCAGGTTCATAACCAAAGGCCATCGGCATGCTCCTGTAGCCGCCCTGGTCCGGATAGATCGGATTGCCAGGGCGCCCGAGCGTCGGATCAATACCCTGCGCAGATCCAAATGGATTCCAGATTTCTCCGTCCAGCATCCCGACGATCGTGTAGCCGTACATTATTCCGAGCAACTGTCTTTCGGTTGCCCGCGCATCGCAGAGGCGCAACCGTACCTGGATCATTCCGAAGTTGCGCGCTTGCGTATGAGCGGATCTGCTCGAGCGGATCTGCTGCCAGCCATAAAGACAGGTATCGCCTAAACCGCTCTGGCCAGAGGCATAGCCGAACGGTCCATAGCTGTTTTGCAGATAGGTCGCCGATCGCGTCATTTGCACGCCGGGAACGGCCGCGAAAGCCTCGCGGATTATCCCGTTTTCGCTGATCATTTGATACGAAGCGTTTCCGGTACCTGGATTGGCACCTGATGCCCCAAGGAATTGCACCTTGAGAAAATTCTGCCCGGATACGGAAGACGACGTGTAGAGCGAAATCATCTGCTCGGTGCCGTTGCCGCGCTTGTGCTGGACGACGCTGACGATCGAAGGGCCGCCGGGCGGAGGCAAGGCCAGCGCCTGCTCGGCAGGCACCGTTTCGGGAATATTTGGGGTCCTGACGTTTCCCGACGATTGGCATGCGACCACGAGCCCGGAAAGCAATGCCAAGCATGACACCTTCAGTGAGCTGAATGTTTCGGGTCGCCGCAATCGTCTTTCCTCACATCCATGCGCAGGTTTCGCGGTGGACTTCCGAATCAACGACCCTTGAGGCCGCCACCCATGGTAAACGACGATTATGGTTAACCCAAAGTTAATGCGCGGGGTCAGGATAGCTCTCATGGAGAAACGGTTCGCGCAGACATTTCAGCGCTTCATTTTCCGATTTCGTCATCATGCCCAAGGCGCTTGGGCTTACGACTGACTTCAATGTGAGTGCCTCGCCGATCTTCGCAGACCGCCGTCGACTTCGCAGGTCACGACCGATCTCAAGCAAGAAGGAACGGGCTCGGCGCTATGGTAGTCGTAAAAACTCTTGCCGACCTCCAGCCCCAGCCACTTCGCTTCGAGAAATTTGACCAGCAGCAGGGGGCGGTACTTGGGGTCCGCGAGCCCTGCATGGAGCACGTTCATGATGGCGAAGCAGGTGTCGAGGCTGATGAACTCGGCCGGTTCGAGCGCACTCTGTTCATGATCGAACGGTATTCGAGCCCGGCATCGCGCCGGCGTTGGACAAGAAGCGGCCCACAAGCTCAAGCGTGCCGTCTTCTTCCACGAGCGTGACATCGCCCTTCGAGCCCTTCTCGATCGTGCCGTCGCGGCTCACGGCCCGAACGGCCGCCCAGCTGAAGCCCGGACCGCGTCCCAGTCGTCGTCAGGAGCGGGAACGCCACGGTTCACTGTTTGCGTTCAAGGCCGGGTTGGGAAAATGTGATGTAGCCTCTTTACACCTTCTGTTGGATGCTGAAACTCGTTCCTTTCAGCAATAAGATGTCGCAAAGGCACCCTAGGCTATCGTGTGCCTACGATTACTGTTGCAGTTGAGCGAAGGTGAACCTTGCCATCGCTGACGAATTGCAGCGCTAGCTCCAGGACCTCGCGACGAATCTTCTCCCGTGTTGCCGTATCGGCCCTGGATAGTCCAGCGACGACCGGTGCGGCGATCTCAGTCATGAAGTCCCAGTAGCGCTCCGGGGTATCGTGGACCATCATCGTCGAAACCTCTTCCTCGGCGACGTCGAGAAGGCCCGCCTCTCTAAAGGTCTCGACCATCATGCCTTCCGCCGCGCAGCGGAACAAACCCGGAGAGCCGGGTGGCGGCGGGGGCATTTCCACGTGACGGGCTATAGTGTTCATGATCGTGGTCGCCCATGGATTTTTGGCAGGGGTGCTCCATACTGCGGCGCAGACTCGCGCACCGGGCTTTGCAACGCGTGCCATTTCCTTTGCGGCAGTAGCGATATCCGGGAAGAACATAAACCCAAACCGGCATAGGACTGCGTCGAAACTGGCATTGGCAAAAGGCAACGCTCCCGCATCGCACAACCGCGTTTCGAAGTTTTTGAGGCCACGTTTGGCTGCGTTTTCGGCGGCTGCGGCCAGCATATTTTCCGAGAGATCGGTTACGGTCACATGACCGTCGGGGATTGCCGCCGCCGCCGTCAGGCCGGGCTCGCCGGTGCCAGCGGCTACGTCAAGTACGCTAAAGCTGTTTGAGAGATTCGCGCTCCGAAGCATGGTGTCACCAAACGGCGCGAGCCAACCCAGAACCAAGCTGTCCCACTTTTTCCAGCCGGCCGAAAACTTGTCCCAGGTCTCTCGTTGCTGGTCACGGATATCGTCGAGATTCGCTGACATGCACGCCTCCTCCCTGATGCGTCCAACCGGCAAAGCCACTATGGGCCACTGATATCGGGATTCAAAGGAAATATGCGGCGTCGAGGTCGGCAAGCTTTCCTAAAACGTCTCTGGAAACATCGTGGAGGATGTCGAGGAATTCGGCTGCAAGTGAATTCTGGCGACGCACGATCACGACAGCGGGTGTTATAGCGATTGAGCGCATCAATTTGGAGGATGACGTCATCTATCGCTTTGCGACGGCAGGGTTAGCAATCTGGGTGGCCGCCTTGGGCCGCCACCAGCGGGATGCAAGCCTTCGTTTCCTTTCAATCACCAGTGGACAATGATCGTTGTCATTTTCGCAGATCAGTAAGGTCGGTTCTCGCCCCGATCTTGGCCGGTGCGGTTGGCTGCCGCCATCCAAACGGTCGCTCCGCGGCTCTGGATCACGCTTTGCTGCTTAACGCTTGCTCGCGGGCCAATGTGGGGCCATTCTCAGGGGGGATCCTGGCGGTACGCCGAAGCGAGGGGTCTAGGCCCGTAACGCTTGATCTTAGCCTCGGCAGCGCCCAACGCGGGCTCGACTTCAAAAGCACTTGTCGTGGTGCCTTTTCTTGACGGATCGCCGCGGTGAGGAGGTTTTCCATGTCTGCGTGCCATGTCGAACATTTGTTGCAACCGGGCGACCAAGCTCCGAATTTTGTGCTGGATGCGATTTCGCGCCAAGGGAAGATCGCACTTGAGGACTTTCGCGGCCGCAGCCCGTTATTGATCGGTCTATTTCGGGGCCTGCACTGTCCGTTCTGCCGCCGCCATGTCGCGGCGATGGCACAGCTCAACCCGGCCCTGCGCGAGAAGGGCATCGAATCCCTCGTCGTTGTAAGCACCCCGGTCGAACGCGCACGGCTCTATTTCCGTTACCAGCCGATACCCAATCTTCTTGCCGCATCCGACCCGGAACGGGCTTTGCATCGCGCCTTCGGCTTGCCCGTCCTCGAGTTCACCCACAATGAGACCGACTGGCCATACAAGGTTGGAATGGACGTAGTGATGGCAATGCGGGTCGATCGACCGGGAGAGTTGCCTGAACCGATGCCCCCGCCCACAGCAGGTGATCTTCTCAACAAGAAGGACGGGTACGAAATTACAGAAGCCGATCGGCAAGTAAGCCTGGCCGGACATATGCAGCTTGTCGGTCACTTCTTGCTCGATCGAGAAGGTGTGGTGCGCTGGAGCTTCACGGAGGTCGAAGACGAAGGGCGAAATGTGTGTCAGGCGCTCAATCCCGAAGAATTGCTGTCGGCAGCTTCCCAAATCGCCGATTAAAATTGAGACCGCAGTAAGGAGATATCACGTCCGCTGAACCGGCAGCGGGCATCCACTCCACTTTCAAGGCTGCTGTAGAACGGCTTCAACTGTACTCGGACGCTGTCGAGGTCGAGATGGCGGTCAATCCCGCGCAGCAGATGGTCTGTAGGGACGTGATCACCCGAGGCAGAAGTCGTAGAAGAGCTGCGCCGGAGCCGCCTGACATCCCATCATTCGCCTGATCCCCTGCAAATCACTCAGAGGATTGAATCACGTGTCTCAAGCACCGGCAATGCTGAGTTTTTCAACACGATCCGCCACTAGCGGTCGTCGGGAAGGCGTTGGGTTCCGCGATCTGCTTTCCTATGTTGCCAGCTTCATCGGCGGATGCTTCCATGTCCCGTCAAGCGCTGCTTCCTTTGGCCAATAAAGCCGCATGAAAGCAATGAAGGGACCCTTCGGGGCAGGCAGCCAATTCGGTTCGTTGTCCTTGCCCGGCGACTCGTTCTGGATATAAAGATTCACGCCTCCATCCGCGTCTTTTTCCAACTGCGGCAGCATTGGTGAATTGATTAAGTAGCGGTTGATGGGATTGGCGACGAGCAGGCTCCGTGGCAACTCATACATAGTCAGTGACCAGAACGCGTTGACAGGTGGCAGTTGCCCCGGCGCGAAGTGGATGGTGTAGCGGTTGGAACCTTCCAACTGGTGTCCATCAGCATCGACCGCATAGACTGGATACATCGCCTCCTGTTTCGAATTGCCCCCTATGCCGAGCACTGCACCAGCCATTCGGTAGAGGTAATTGTTCTTTAGATACTTCCGCGTACCGAAGAGGTCGCCCGAGGTGACTTCCCCAGTATCGATTTTCTGCTTCTCAAGCTTCTCGAGTTCAGTCCAGGCGTCCGCCATTCCCTGCTCGATAGCGGCTTTCATGTCGGGCGAGAGCTTGCTCGCGTCGAAAGTCTCCCCGGCGCCAACCCCGATCTTGGCAAAGCGCTTCATCAGTTTGGTTTCCGAAGGATCGGTCGGACAGTATTGCAAGATGAAGTTGAGGATGTCGAAAAACTCGGGCGACGTCTTCTCCTCGTCTGGCGAAAGCGGCTTGACGAAATCAACGGCTGGTGCGGCTTTTGGCGCGGGCTTGCCGAGGAATTTGGACAGCGGCTCTGCCTGGTATCCGGCCTGGACTTTCTTGACGTTATCGAGATCGTCTGGATTGAAAAGTTGCGTGCGGTAGGCGGCCCATACAAAGTCGGTCTCGGAGCGCATAACCTTCTTCACGCCCTTGGGCGTCTTGCCTTTCCAGTTTGGCCCGGCGACGATGAAGCTGCCACCATCGTTGCCGGTCGCCCGGCTACCAATATAAGCGAAGTTGAAGGTGTAGGCGTCAATCAACTGGACGCTGAAATAGCGATCCTTTTCAATCGGTGGAACGGTGAGCACCATGGGTTCCGTGCGCAGGTCCAAGCCCAGCCACGAGTAGGGCGTGTCCGAGTTTGGCGTTTGGATCGCCGTGTCCGCCGGGGTGTAGACCCGTGGAGTGTTGATGATCTCATTCCACGGTCCCTTATACTCGGGATTTTTAGTGTCGACGAAATACGCGTGCTGAATGCGGTAGCTGTCCACCATTGGGAAGCCGTAGACGTAAGCCTCCTTCGCGATGGCGCGCGCATCTGCAGGAGTGACTTCCGCGGCCCTGGCCATCACCGGGGCAAACCCCGCAAACCCCGCAGCAAGAACCAAGCCTTTGGTGAACTCACGTTTTGTCATGTCCATGGCTCTTCTCCCCCCAGTACAATCGTGAAGGCGGAGTCTGCGCCTGAATTCTGGAAGCGCAAGTTGTATCTTGGGGCATATTAGAAGTCTAACCAGCGTTCGATTTGTCGTTGTAAACTTCGAGGGTGAATGTCGGCCGCAATCCAGACCGTGAGTGGCCGCGCGACCGCTATGGACGCCGGGAATGTGCCCCCAGATCGATAGCAGCGGCACCCGCTATTCCAGGTTGGCGGCGTCTTAGTCCGGCGGGCTGTGCAGGCTTTCGGTGACGGCCAGCTTTTGGGTTGGGGCCTGTCATTGTTGGGCGCAATGCCTAGTGTTTGCTGCCACCAGGCCACGCCATTATCCTGTTAAGACAAGCCGTAAAACATGCGGCGGTGGACAAACGATATGGCAGGATTATCAAAGAACGACGGTACAGCTATGATCAGTACTTACCTGTCCACACTGTGGCTGTCAGGTAACGGAAACGATGCCCACCGACGCTTGCCAGGTCTTCTACGATTGCATGGGATGCGGCGCAAAGCTTCGGCCAAAGGCCGGAGACTGTTGTGTCTTCTGTTCTTATGGTGACGTGCCATGTCCGCCGATCCAAGCCACCAGGGAGAGGGGGAACCTCGCGTATTCGAGGTTCGCCGATAGCGAATTTGTTTGTCATATGCGGCTTGAAAGAGCCATGGGAGTTGTATGCGAATAGAGCGCTGGCTGCCTTCGTCCGTTTCTGCGACGGGTTTGTCCGCCCATGTCCGGCGTATCGGCTGGAAACCTGAACATGCTCCAGAGCTGCCGTCTGCGGCTTTTACTCTGGCAACCCCGCCATCCGAAGAGCCTCGACATATCGCTCGAGATCGTCGGGTCGCCGGAAGGGCGGCAGTACAGCGGCAAGATTCGAAAGGCGCAGCGCAGGGTCTAAACGGCGCAATCTTGCCATCGCCTCGTGGGCTTCCGCCCTTCGCCCGGACATGACATGACCTGCGGCCAACACCCGGATCGCGCTTGGGTAGTTCGGTTGATGGCGTAACGATCTTCCCGCCCAGGCCGCGGCGTCACCATAGCGGCCGGCACAAAAGTGCGCCAGTCCGGTGTTAAACTGCCAGGCAAACAGACGGGGGTCCAGAGGGCTCAGACGCATGGCCAGCGCTGCGTCCTCGACCGCCTTGTCCGGTTCGCCAAGGCAAGCTTTCACCCAGCTACTGACGCCCAACGCAGCGGCCAGATTCGGATTGAGAAAGAGTGCGCGATCAATGCAAGCCGAGCACTGGTCAAGGTCGCCGCCGACATAGCCGAGCACGTATCCGCCGTAGGTAAGCGCCACCGCATCGTCCCAGCCCAATTCGACTGCTCTTCTGGCGAGACTGCTCGCTTCAGCAGTCTCGTCGACGGCATTGGCCATCCAGCCGTGGCTTTTTTTGGTGGCGTAGCACCGCGCAGCCCGCGCATATGCTATCGCAAACCCGTGGTCGCACTCGATCGCCCTTTTGAATAGCCGCAAGGCCTCATCAATCACCGCTCTGTTCGTGATCGTCCGGTCGAAGGCTGCAAGTCCGCGGAGGTAGTAGTCGTAAGCGTCCAGGCTCTCCGTTGTCTTGCGCTTGGACCGCTCGATCTCAGCCTCCTCTACCTTCGGTGTCACGGCACCCACGATACTCGAGGCGACCTGATCCTGAAGGTCGAAGACATTCGCCAAAGTCCCATCGAAACGATCTGCCCATAGATGAGCCCCGGTCGCAGTATCGATAAGTTGTCCGGTTATCCGAAGTTGCTCACCAGTTCGCCGCACGCTGCCCTCAACGACATATCGCACGTTCAGTTCGCGCCCGACCTTCTTAATGTCCACGGCCTGACCCTTGTAGGTGAAGCTCGAGTTTCGGGCGATGACGTCGAGGTGCCGGAATTGCGTGAGAGCGATGGTGATCTCCTCGACGATGCCGTCGGCAAAGTAATCCTGCTCTGCGTCTCCGCTGAAGTTCTGAAACGGCAGGACGGCCACCGATGGCCGATCGCCATGGCTCGATAAGACTGCGACTCGTTGCGGTTCCGACACGATTTCAAGCCCGGATGCTATCCCATTGCGATCGGAACACTCCTGCGACTGCAGCGTGGCTGCCAGCGACGATGTCGCCACCTCGGGTTCTGCGCCGAGATGCTTCTTCAAGAGCGCTCGACACACCTCGAATTGGCGCAGCGCGGAGTTCTGATGCCCTCTGCCAGCATGAATGCGCATCAATGCCCGATGGGCGGACTCCTCCGTTGGCTCGGAGGCAAGCAGTCTCTCCGCTAGCGCTTCGCAGGCGATTGCCTCTGCGGACTCCGACCCCGTGAGCGTGAGGCTCAAACGCTCCACCAACTGGAGTGCTTTCCGCAGGTATCTGCTTCGATAGGGCCCGAACCACTCGTCCAGCCCGTCTGAGATGGCCTCTCCTGCCAGCAATTCACCGCGATAAATCTCAGCCGCCGATGCGAGGTCAGTTGTCCGGTCGGCCTCTATCTTTCGGTCAAAGACCGAGATATCAGCGTCATCGGGACCAACAATCAACGCGACGGTTTCCTGGTCCCCCTCGATATGGGGAACACCTCCGTCAGCCGGAAACAAACGCCTGATGTCGACTAGCGATTGCCGCAGGCTGTTGCGGGCTTGCTCAACGCCGCGTCCCGGCCAAAAAGCTTCGCACAACCGTTCGCGGCGATAGCCACGCTGGCCGCCGAGTACCAATGCGGCGAAAACAAGCGCGGTCTTGCGAGTGGCGAAGCGGACTTGCCGGTGATCGGGCGAAGTAACTTCGAGTCCGCCTAACAACCTGATGCGCACAGATCGCCTCCCGATTTCCACCGTTCCAAAGAGAATAGCATTTCCACGGAGTGATTTAACACGGATTTAGCGGCGGTCTGACCGAAGCTCTCGGTTTTTTCACGCCCGGACGAACGGCAGCGAAACGGCGACATGGCAGGCTCCCGATCATGAAATCACGAACGGGAGACAAAAATGGCACATTCGGAAACATACGCTGTCATCGGCGGTCCAGAAAAGCGCCTTCTCGAACCCTATATCTCGGTAGGGATCATCGCCTTCCTGAGGCGGTGGCGGCGTAGCGTCGCGAGGCGGAAGGCATTGGCCGATCTGACGATAGATCAACTGCGAGACATCGGTCACCCGGACGCCGATCGTCCCAGATTCGAGATCGATGCACGTCTGGCCGCGAAGTTGATGTCGATGCGATAAGTCAAAGTGCGCGACAGAAAAAGGCCGTTACATTGTTGACAGCATCCACGATCGTGTCGGCGAGGAGGAGCAGTTGAAAGGCCGCGCCGACATAGGCGCGGATGCAAACCTCCACGTCTACTGGTTATGCGGTATCGGGAACTGGGCATCGGGACGGTTATCCGAATGGCATCCATCTCGATATTTCTGCGCTCGGCGTCGAAGGGGCCCAATTGGCCAGCTCCAGCATCGAGATGCGAGAACGACGCCCACGGCAGTGATGCCGTGTACCGCCTTGTCTTCTGCCATACAGCGGGAACCTCTTGCGTTGATCTGCGTTTCGACATCCTCTAATCCGGTGTCGGTTGGAGCGTTGACGTGCAGGTAGTGAAGGAGTTGGGCACTGTCGAGGTGGTGGCAGCACGCCATCCGCGGCGTCGCATTGTCGTCATTCAACGTGACGATGGGCGGTATAGTTACGCGGAGCAATACTATTTTGTCTCCAAATATGATGGCGAAGTAATCTCGGAAGGCTGGCATACACTTACTGCCGCTGGCCTGTATGCGAATCTCGATCTTGCTGAGGCAGAGGGCCGAGCGTCTTATGCGCGGTGGCATGGGCTAGAGGATTGAGCGGTGGGATACGCCGAGGCCCGGGCTCCAAAAGGCCATGCCGATAAAGCTGCTGGCGATCATAGGCCCAAATCTTCCGTTCGAAACCGATGCCGGGCAATCTCCCCTAGGAATTTCTTTCGTTCGGTAGTCTCTGACTTCCACTAAAGCCATATCTGCCGATCTTTGAAATTGAAATTCTCCTTTTAAAGCTGGCTATTAACGTATTTTTTCGACTAATTTTGCCGCTGTGCATCGTCGATGGAGTTCCGTTTAGAAGTCCGCCACTCATGGTAGTGCAAGGAGAAATTAGGTGATCGAGAGGATGACTGCAATGGGCCGATAGCTGCCGATCCCTCGGCAGCTTATGTGTGGACGAAACCGCTGCGGAGGCCGGACTCAGTCCTTCTTGAACTCGAACAGCTCGACGATGTTGCCCGACGGATCTTCGAGCAGGATGGCACGGCCAGCACCGCTGGCACTTACATCGCCGCGGAAACTTGCACGCGCCCGGCGCAACCGCTCAATCAGCGCATCGAGTTCGCTCGTGATGATCATAAACCGGTTCCACCCGCCCGGCTTCGGATTGCCGCCCGCCTGACCACCGCTTCCTGCACCTGGGGCGCTGAGATAAAGCGTCAGTTCGTCGCGCACGAGCGCAGCAAATTTGCCCGGATTGTGCTTGTCGGGCTTGAAATTGAGGTTGTCTCGATAGAACGCGACCGCCTCGTCAACGTCGACGACGATATATCGGACGGAGACCATTCAGGCTTCTCCTTTGTTTGATAGCGACACAATTTTAGGTCTACTTTCTAATCTATACCAAAAGCCGAGAGGTAGACACCGGAAGCGGTATTCCGCCTTGGGTATCAAGCGTTGGGTTTTCACCACTAGGGAGGCGTCGCGTTCGATCTGCGCTCAACACTCAAGCATTGCATGGCCGCTTTGGGCCGATAGCACCCTATCGGCCACTTCGGCTTCGCGCCCAGTAGCTGGGGCGCGGGTTCATTGCTCGCAATTACTGCGCCCCGCGGCCCGAGCATCACGTCAGTTTTGTAGTTCTCGCGCATAAGGTTGATGAAGTTATCCTGGAACTGGCGCGTATGAGCGTGCGCCAGCTCGTCGGCCAAATCAACGGTTCTGTCCCGGATCGCTTCCAGCATCTGACTGTGTTCGTCGGTTAGAAGATAACCTCGTGCGTCCTCTCCAGGTATTCGAAATGCAGATGAAGCATACGCTGGGTTTCAGACGACATAGCTGTTCTCCTTCTTGAGGTAGAACTGCTGCCGAAGCGGTGAGTTCCCGTGCGACTGGATCGCTCCTCGAAAAGCTGAACTTGAATCAAGTCCGGTGCGCGTTAGATTGGACCCACGGCATTTCCAACACTGACCACGGAGGTACTGGCAGCTGTTGCAGAGATGCATCGAGGAAGGCCGGCCCCGTTCCGGCCTTTTTCTTTTCAGCGACCGTCGTGCGAATAAGCCGCATAGTGTGGCGTTAGACCAAGCACGGCACGGTCCGATTAAGAGAGTCTGTTCGCTCTTGCCATTATGGGGAACGCCACCACACAATTCCCTATATTCACACTGGACGACGACGAGATTGAAGTCCTCAACGCATGGCGCCAAACAAATCAAATAGACCCGGAAAGCGAGTGCACTCGGGCGGCAATCGCGACGGCTTTTGACCTGATGGAGGCCGGTTTCCGGACGCGTGAGAGCCTGTCGATCGCGCTCGCCATGCGCTAGCCCCGTCGGTCGGAACGAAATGCGGCGGGCCGCGTTGTGCGAATAGACGGTAGGGGTTCTGACATCCCTGCCGTTCCCTTTCAACGTTACTCTTCCTCGCCCCGCTGATGCCCATGCGGGGCTCTTTTTGTGGCAGAGTCGTATCACGTGGATTGCGGGCGGACGCTGGGACGCTCGGCGCGACTGGCTGGCCGTCTGATCCAGAACGGCATCAGGCAGAGACAAATCCATAACACGAATAGCCATGCTGCCACGCAAAGCATGATGCCGATCGCGGCGAACCGCACCGCTACCCGGCGCCAAATTGCGGCAAAGGCTGTCGCCACCATTCTCATTAAAACTCTGGCTGATGAGGCTAGAAAGCCAATTGGTGGGCGACGCTATACGGTTTCCCGCGGGAACCAAAGGCCCATACGGATAGTTTCCACCACGCTTTGAAATTGAAGCCGCTCAGAGCCAACTATCGACCCCCGCAGCCACGACTGCAGGGTTTCCCTGTGTTGCCAACCCGCACTTTTGCGAGTGGACGTTCGTCGGGCGGACTGCTCCTGACAAGGAGAGACAGTTATGAACCGCACTGAACCCGCATTCCTCGCTTTCCGGTATTCTGATGGTACTTGGACGGCCATGATTGTCAGCGAGGACGGACTGGCGGGATGTCGTCCACTAAAGGCGAGATGTACCCACGCCCCCTCTCAGAACCGACGGCTCAAAATCTTCGATTTGATCTCCTGGAACTCGGAGTCCGATATAACGCCCGAGGCAAGCAGGGATTTCGCGCTGTTGATCTCGTTTGCGATGGCATCCGTCGGCGACACCTCTGAGGAGCCGCCTGCCGCCTGGAACAGGCCGCCGAGGTTGATAGCGCCTGCGAACGATCGATTCTCTTCAATGCCACGGATACGACGTTTCTCTGCCCAGGCCTGCTCTTGAGATTGAGCGTATTTGTAGACCTTCGCCGCGTCTTCTGGGCTTCCACCGCCAACCCCCAGGCTGCTACCTTCAGGCTCCAGGAACGAGAAGGAAAGCGACGTGCCGAAGAGTGCGGGAAAGATGTTCTCGTCCATCTGAGCGTTGCTGAGGTCTTTCCACTGCTTGTCCAGCATGCGGTAGCCACCCAGAATTTTCCGGCGAACAGAAATCATGCGGCTGGTGGTTATCACGATGGACACACGGCGCCGAAAGAGTGCCATCGCACGGTATTCGATGATGCTCGCCACGACGCTCTCGTCAGGCATCAACATCGCTTCGATCTTCGTCTTGACCTTGGCTTCACGCTTCGCGGCGCCGACGAATACCAAGATGAAGTAGAGCGGAATGAGGAGGCCGGCGACGAACGAGCTGACAGCTAGGATAGCGAGGGCAAAGAGCATAAGGACAAAAAGAAGGATATTCAGAAGACCGCGCATTTCCACTCTCAAAATTCCGAATCAAATCACACAATCAATTGCGACGGTCAGTCATAAAGCGCAATCCCAATAAGAGCTTGTCGCGTCGGGCCGCTTTGTCTCGCCTGTGCAGACGGTCCAGACCTTCCCAAGGCGGTCATAGTAGGCAAGGTTCTTGGTATCCTCCCACGGTTCGGTGAGATAGGTCGCCGTCAAAGCTACGAGACCAAGCCCCGATGCAGGGCAGCTTTTGCTCTCCTATTTGCCATTGTCTCGAGACCGGACAAGGCGCCAGCCAGCAAGAGGAGACGAATGCTCCAGGCGCACAGAAGCACCCGTCGCCATTCAGCCTGAGTTTCATGAAGGGCTCCAGATTGTTGGAAAAGGGAAAGGCGCGCCGAAGCGAGTCTTGCGTCTATTAGTCTGAGGGATCGGTGCGCCAAGTCCTGGAGCAGCACAACTTGGCAGCTCCACGAAGCCGTTCCGGTAATTTTTTCTCAGGTGCCGGGCGGTTCCGGTGGCGGCGGGATTAGCTTCGGCTCTTCCGATGGCCAGGTAGAGTCATCCCAGTTTGGCGGACCAAACGCGATGATGTCATGGTTATTGCCCCACCCACGCTCCTTATAATGGTGCACGCGAACGCCGGGGATTTTGAAGACGATCTCGAGGAGCGTGCTCGGTCTGGTTACAGACAGGCCATAGCTACCCTCAATGAAATCATGCGACTGTCCGCTCTGATAGTCGGCGTAGCCGTATCCCGTCCTGAGGTACCCATCCATAATCACCGCCCACTTACCATCGTCGATGTAGGGCGTGTGGTAGTGCAGCTTTGGGGCAAACCGCCCGTGGAATGTCGCGACGATAATGCCTTCGCCTGTCAATTGCCGTGACAGGAAGGTCAGCCACTGCTCGGTGATCTCGCGAGATGTGTGGGTAAACAGGCTGCCGATCCAGATCAGATCATACTTGGTATCAAATTCGACAGCCGTCAGATCTTCATGCGAGACAATGGGCCGAGCTCCGAATGCCTTGGCGCAAAACTCAACGCCTTCCTTATCAAGGTCGCAGGCATCGATCGTCGCGTCCGGGAACATCGCCGCGAGGTGACGAAGCACGCGGCCGTGGCCACACGGCATATCGAGGATAGTCTTGACTTCTGTAAGCTGGCTGGCCTGTACCGACTCTATGATGGCTTCCATAGCGGAGGCGCCGACCCAAAAGTAATTGTGGCCGACCATCGTCTCTGTCGGAGACATCGTCGCGTCAACCTTCGAGAAATCGTAGGTCGATAGCATCCTCTTCAGCAAGTCGAAGGACTTCAGTCGCTGTTGCGCGTCGTTCGGGTCTAGTTCAGCCATGTCGCGTTCACAGAAAGGTTGGGAAGGCACAAAAACCCACAGGCACCGTGTCTACCGGAGACAACCATAGATGTCTATGCGGCCTAGATCCTTTACCGGTATCGGACCCCACCGAACATCCATTTTGACGTCCCGCCACCGAGAACGGGACTACCCGTATGACTTTCCAGAACATTTCACTTCCTTGTGTAGCAAATAGCCAAAAGCGATAGTTGCATTGCGGCAGAAAATGCTCTTTAACGCCCTCGGTTTTTATTACTCAAGGGCGTTGCATTCGCATGTTCGACGGACTGACCGAATCTGAAGTAAAATTAGTCAACACCGCAATCTTATGGGGCCTTGGTGTAGCCCGCGGCATTATGTATTTCCTGGTTGCCCTGACTCTGATCTCCATGAACACCTATGGGGTAGATCACGCGTTTTTCCTGGCGTTCGTCATCGGCCTTCTTGGTGTCGGATCAGCAACGACACGAGTTAGCCTGATCGCTATCGTCGCCCTACTCGCCATGGTCATCCTTCCGGTACCAGCAGTCGAAATGATCCGCCACGCGATCTCCTAGAGCAGATCTGCTCTTCCGTGAATCCCATCTCTGCAAAGCCAGTATCCGTCAGTAGCAGGTTGTAGTTGGCGATCAGCCGTCCACCGAGCCCGAGCTCACGATCGGTGCGCTCATAGTTGGCATCCGAGGTCGTCTGCACGAAACCACGGCCGTAAGGGACCTGGCCGCCATTGCGCGCCGGTACACCGTACTTGCGACGCTGCCATTGCCGTACTCGGCGATTAAGATAACTGCGCGTTGGAGCGCAGCTGGTCCGCGCTTTTTGCGTCAATTTTACGAACCGCCGATTGTTGCTAAATGTCTCTGCTGCCGATACTTGTATCAAGAAGCGTTTATGGAATAGGAGGGAGCGATGGGATGGATGGACAAGTTCAGGAGGCCTGCGCCTCGGCATGACCAAGATCTGGTGTGGCTAGATAAAGCCACCTTCCAAATTGGTGGCCAGAATATAACCCTTGATTACGAATATGGTGGCAGCAAACGAAAGTCCGCTCGTTCCGATTTCACGATGATGAAGTCTCGCGGTTTTCTTGATAACTACTTGCAGCATAAGGGAGAGGATTTCAGGCGAATATTGGAACTTGGCGTCTACCAAGGCGGCTCGTTCGTTTTTCTCGATCAAGTCTTCAACCCAGAGCGGATCTCTGCTGTCGAACTCTCAGATGTCCCAATACCCGCGCTGGACACATATGTGGCTTCGCGGAATGGAAAGGCGAAAGTCCACTACGGCACCTCTCAAGACAATGTGCAACGCCTTGGGGAAATTATAGCGCAGGACTTCGGCGGCGAGCTGGACCTCGTAGTTGATGACGCGTCACATTTCTATGACCAGACCAAAGCAAGCTTCAAGGTAGCATTCCCGAAACTGCGGCCCGGTGGACTCTATATCGTTGAAGATTGGAGCTGGAGCTTTTTGAACGACTACCAACGGCAAGACCACCCGTGGGCGGAGCATCATTCCCTTGCCAACTTGGCGATCGACCTCATGGAGGAAATGGCGCTGAAACGGACCATAGAAGACGTGGTCATCTCAGCGCACATGCTGAAAGTCAGACGATCGAATGAAGCTGTGACAGGTGTATTTGAAACCGCCAATCGCCGGAACAGACCGTATCAACTTCTCTAAGCTTACGATGCAGTGGTCTACGGCTTCAAACTCGGTCGCTCGTTCCGTCGAATAGATCTTTTGGCAGGCTTGCGGAGCGTTACAATCAGATACTTTTTTTGAGACGACATCGCAATCAAGTCATATAGGCTGCTGTCCATGTGGGGAGTAGCCGAAATGAACTCTGAAGCGCACGACTATGTGCATCAATGCGACTGGCACAGCATCGCCATGGTGCTGACAATGCCATTGGCCATTGCCGCGGTTTCATTTGGATGTCAGTTCTTTTTGTAGAACGATACGCCTAGGCGACAGGCGACGTACCTTTCGACGCCCAGCCCCTTAGCGCCGATGCGTGATGGGCGGCTCGCGCAGCCTGTTCCGCCGCCGCCGACTAGAGCGCTGTGACGTTGCGGCTGTAAACAGTTCCCGTCCCGATTTCAGTGATGAAGCCTTGGTAAGCCGCCATGCTTGCATACGGGAGCGCGGCCGGAACCGTCGCCGCGACGTTGCCGCCGTAGACAGCAAGACTCGCCTATTGGCCACCCCCTGTGATGGGGATGCCTGAACCATAGAGTGGCGTGAGGTACTGCAGTTCTGCTTGGAACAGGGAAAGCGTCCCAGTCGTCAACCTAACAAAGCAGAGACAGCATTTCCATTGTGGGTTTTGAAGCGAAAACCTTGAATGTTGCAGGCCGTAGAGAGGAGGCTGAAAAGGACGTTGGAATGATTGCCGGACCCTTCCATAAGCAAATCCAGCTCGATCTGCTCCATGCCAAGACGCGAGCTGTCAGGGAATGCAATCTCCAACTGCGGCTGACCGTAGCCCACGATGTACGAGCAATCGAAGTTGAACTGCTGCGTACGTGATAGATATACGAGGTTTTTCGTCTGACGGCGGATGCCACTCGTATACGTTCCCAACGAAGTCGTGTCCACGTTAATTGTAACGGCGGTTGCAGTGATTGTAGCAATTTCCGCCGACGTTCGCGAAGACAGCCTCATCTTCGACCGCGAATTGGTGCCCTGGCATAGTGATCACGCCGCTCGCCGGATTCGTGACGCCAGTGATATCCACGATGTTTTCGTCAACAGGAAGATAGCGGAAGTCGCAATTGATGACCTTGTTGTTCATGAACGAAGTCGGCCCAGACATGACCTACTTCGCAGCAGACCTGAAGATGATCGAGGGAGAGGCCGCCCTGATCGCGGTTGCTTCCCAATAAGAGGCCGTTATCGGCGGGGCTAAGCGACGGCTTTCGGCGACTAAGTGCTCACCAGTAGGAGGATGTAGGCGATCACAGTGACCATCAATGCCCGGAACGCGTAGCTCACACAGCGGTATTTTCCACGCGCTATGGTCGAAAGGATATCCGCATTCTCGACGTATTGCTCGAACAGATAGCCCTTATCGCGCTTCGTTGCCGCCTCGCGAAAATGACCACGATGCTTGGACCAAGCTCCCCAGAACAGGGAAGTCGAGGAGTTCACGTGACGCGGCAAAACCACCAGAATCGCTGAGAGGATGGAAACGATTGATGCCAGTGCCAAAGCGCCAGAGAGAAGTATGCCCTGTGGCGAGCCTTGGGCATAGCGACCCCAGGTAAAGACCTCACGTCCCTCGCTGGAAGTTACTAAAAAGGCGAGCATAAAAGTAAAGATATAGGCGGCCTTCTGATCAGAAATTTTGATTTGGTCGTAAAATATGTCATTTATCTTCTTGATGTGGTCAAGATATTCCGAACTCACATCATCGGCCGAAGGTGGGCTGATCAAATAATCCGAGGCATTCTCAAAATCACTCACACCGCACCCCCGCGCTAAAGTGTTTCCTTGATATTACACCTGCCATGCAAAGCAAGTCTGCCTTCTGATGTCCACTTGACTTTTCAAGTATAGGTAGACAAATCCTTGCAATATGAGGGGTAGATTTGCGAGATACGCGTGCGGGGGCACGGCGATCATGGTGGCCGCGTTGTGCCTGGCGCAGCCGGCCGTGGCGGAGCCTCTTCGGCGCGCGGCGCGGGCTGCAGGCTCGGTCATTGACCGCAAGACGGGCGAAGAAGTCCGCTTCATCGATCTTTCCAGCTGGCAGAACGTCGCCCTTCATCAAGACCTGCTCGGCGGCGACGTGCTTCGCACCAATGCCAATGGTCAGCTGGCGATCTTGTTTGCAGACCACACGCAGGTTCGTCTGGGCCGCAATTCCGCCCTGCAGGTCAAACAGATGGCTGCCGATGGCGACACGGTTCTCAATCTGCAATCTGGCACGATGTGGGCACGCGCGCAGCGCGGTGGTCAGGGACTGACAGTGGAGACACCGGCAGCAGCCGCCGCCATTCGCGGGACCGACTGGACGTTGACGGTCAAGGGCGACCAGACCTCGTTGATTGTGCTCGAGGGGCGGGTCGAGCTCAAGAACGAGCACGGCAGTGTCGAGGTCGCACAGGGGGAAGGGGCGGTCGCGACGATCGGGCAGGCACCCCGCAAGCTGGTCATCGTTGCCCCTGACGATCGCCAGCAGATGCTGTTTTATCTGACACTGCGCAGCGGCTTTACGTTCATGCCCGCTTCGCCGCTGCCGATGCAAAAGATGCGATCCGAACGCAGCCGCATCGAAGCCAAGGCGCCGGAAGCAAGAACGTCAGAGGACTGGCTGACACTTGCCGAAGTACAGATGTCGTTCGATGGGCGTCAGCCGGCGCTCAAGTCGTTGGCGAGAGCTCGGACACTCAAACTTTCAGTCAGCCAGCGCGCCCGCGCCGATTTGATCGAAGCCCTGATCGCGGGTGCAGAGAAACGCTACGACGATGCGGCAAAACTGTTTTCGCAGGCTGAGTCGGCGCTTGATCCGCAGCGTCGCAGCATCGCTGCCTACGGAGGCTACTATTCGCGCTCGCTACGCGACCCCGATCATGTGGAGAAGCCGCCAGCGACGATCACCGGTCCCTATGCTGCGGTGATGAAGGCGTATACGGCCGGCTTCCTCGAAGACATTCCCGCCGCCATCAAAACGATGAAGGAGGCGGAAGCCCGTTACCCGACGGATTCGCGGCTGCCGGCTCTGCGCGCACAGCTTGCCATCTTGATCAACGATCAGGTCCAGATGCGCGAGGCGATCGAGCGTTCGCTTTCGATCGATCCCATGGACCCTGATGGTTTACAGGCCCGCGCTCGCATGCGCGCCGACTTCGAGGGGAATCTTGAGGCCGCGCTCGAAGACCTGAACAACGCGCTGAGAGTCGCTCCAGGCTCGTCGATGGTTTGGAATGATCTCGGTCTTTTGCAGGATGCCCGGGGCGCCAGCCGCGAAGCGGAGGCTGCGTTCAAGAAGGCGATCGAACTCGATCCGGACGATCCGGTCAGCCATGCCAATCTCGCTGTCCTTTATCTCGATCAATCGCGTATGAAGGAAGCCAAGCGGGAGATCGACCTGGCATTGGCCGCCGATCCAGCCTTCGACGTGGCACTTCTTGCGCGCGGACGCTACTATCTCCAGTCAGGAGAACGAGAAAAGGCGATCGAGGACCTTCTCGCGGCATCGACGGCCAATCCGAGCTATTCGCAGGCGCAGCTAATGCTCGCGGCAGGCCACTATGAAAGAGGCGAGCGGGATCCTTCAAATCAGGCTCTCGAAAATGCCGATCGACTGGATAAGAATGACCCGGCCATCTCTGCGTTTCGAACCGCAGTTGCCATTGATGACTACGACGCTGATGGAGCGATCGCAAACGCCCAAGAGTTTTTAAGGCGCGCTCGCGCTCGCGGGGGAGATTTCAGCGCACTGGGAGCCAACCAGGATGCCGGCTCCACGCTCAACAACGCCTTTCGTCTGCAGGGGCTCGATGCCTGGGGGCGGTACTATGGCGATGCGGTTTTTGACCCGTTCGAAGGCAGCGGCTTTGCGGATCAAGCACTCAAAGGCAGTATCAACCCTTTCAAGAATGCGATCACCTTCGGAGATAGCGTGATTGAAAATACGAGTAACGCAACAAGCTTTTCGTCTCTGTTTCAAGGATTGCTGCTCGACCCGCACATGCTGTCAGGCCGGTCGAGATCGGCCACGTTGCTGCGCACGCCGTTTATTGAAGGCTCTGTTGGCGGCGGCATAAATAGCGTCGGCGGTCACACTGGACGGGTCGGTGAAGCCGAGATCCAAGGCTTTGCCAACCAGACGATACCCATCAGCTTCTTCGGCAATTTCGAGTGGGAGGAGATACCAGCTGAAGGAAGCTATGCGGACTTTGGCAATTTTTCCACCGAGAACAAATTGCTGAGCGCCAATGGCTATATAACGGCCACTCTCACCCCAGAGGATCGCGTGGTCGCGTTCGTCAATCAGGGCCGGAGCGATTTTGACCTGAATTCGCTGACGCTCGATCCATCGCCGTCGATCCGGCTTAACGCTGAGCTCTTCATTCCTTTTTTTCTGGTGCCAGTCGCACCGCCGGAATTGCCGCTCTATCGCACTCAGCACAACAGTCTGGATAATCTCAACAGCGGCATAGGCTGGAGCCACACCTTCGGATACCGAAATATCGTGAACGCCGCGCTTCTCTATTCAGAGGTGAAGTCGGAGAGTACGAACGACTTCGTGTTCGACCAATCAGCCGTGCCATTTCTTGGAGGGCCACCGCCGGACCTAGTCCCCTTCGGGCAAACCCGGGAGAGCCTATCGTCCAAGAGTTATGTCGCGGCCATCAGCCACAGCCTGGGCGCTGATGATGGCCTGACTTGGCGATACGGTATCGAGGGTGGATGGATTGATGCCCATCGCAGTAGCTTCGCCAAGCTTTTTGAGCTGTTCCCCCTCTTTGTGCCCGATATCACGGACGGCCCGAACGAAGCGTCCAGTCGAACAAATCTGGCCCGTGCTTACGTAGACCTGCTGCACGAGATTACGCCAAACCTGACGGCAGAATACGCCCTGCATGCAACGAGACTGGATGGAGATGGTGTTGACGTCAGTCGCCTGGAGCCACGATTGGGCGTGGCTTGGACTCCGGTCGAGGATCAGTGGCTGCGCGCCGCGTTCATGCGCCAGAGCGTCGAAACAGGCGTACCGACACTCGCCCCAATCGGCATTGTCGGACTGCAGCCAAATCAGATTGCTGTCGGGATCGATGGCTATATCGATACTGTGGCCTTGCAATGGGATTCGCAATGGACCGATAAGTTCTTCACGTCCATGAGCTATCAGCACCAAGAATTGCATGATCTTACGATTGGATTACCGCTGACGGCACTGCCCGCGATTGATAGCCTGCCTCTGGAAAGAGGCAGTATTGATCGGGCAAGCATCACAGCAAATTTTGCGCTGGGGAATGGGTTCGGTCTCTCAGCGACATACGCCCGCATGGAATCGGAAAACGAGGATGAAGCAAGCGCAAACTTTGGCGGGGCACTTCCGTTCATCCCGCGCAACTCAGGCCAAGTGGCGCTCACCTGGGTCAATGAAGCAAAGGTGAAAGCGACGATCGCCGCCAATTATATCGGCAGACGAGACGGCGACGACATCGGGACACAGCTTGATGACTTTTGGACGCTTGATGCCAACATGATTTGGGAGCCGTTCGACAAGCGCTTTGCTCTTGAGGTGGCAGCATTCAACCTGCTTGACGAGGATTTTGAAATAACCCCGGGCGTTCCTGGTTGGGGTCGTGCCGTAAAGGGCACTTTCAAAGTTCGGTTCTGATGAACAAGGCCCCGACTCCTGGTCAATCTACAGAATCTCTCGGCTGGCCGTTCAGCAGCCGCAGCCTGCGACTGCTTGTCCTCATTCTGGTGACCCTCATCGGAATCTCCTTGCTTTCGCGCCTGCCGGCGTGGCCGCTGCTGGAGCTTAAGTCCTTCGACTACTTGTCGACGGTGGACGGCCTGCCGCCGCCGCAGGATGGGCCGGTCATTGTCGCAATCGACGAGCCTTCCCTTGCGGCGATCAATGCGCAGTGGCCTTGGCCGCGCAGCCTGCATGCCGAATTGATCCGACAACTACGAGCAGCCGGCGCAAAGGCGATCGGCCTCGATATCATCATGGCGGAGCCCTCGTCAGTCGAAAACGATGCGGCGATTGTCGCCACGGTCGGCCCGGATATCGTGCTTGCCGGCGACGAGACGCTCATCCAGACCCCGCAAGCCGATCAGCTGGTGAGAGCGACCCCACTGCCTCAACTGACGGCAGCCGGTGCTCGCACGGGCATAGCCTCGATCGAGCTTGGTGGGGACGGCGTCTTCCGGACGGTCCCCCCTTACGAAGACGGCTTTGCCGTCACGCTTCTGCGGGCTGCCGGCAATGATGTTGACACGATCCCGTCGAACTCAATGATCCAGTCATTCGGCCCGGCGCGTAGCTATCCAACCGTCTCCTATTATCAGGCCCTCGACCCGAAGAACTTCCTTCCTGAGGACACTTTCAAGGATCGCGTAGTCCTGGTCGGCCTTAGCCTGCAGAACGCACCGGAGATCGATAAGGGAGGCGCTGACGCCTTTGCCACACCGTACACGATGCATACGGGTAAGCTTACTGCTGGCGTCGAAATCCAGGCAACGATCTACGATAATCTTCGCCAGCGGATGTCTATCACTCGCATGGGCAGCGTGCCGTTTGTCGGCTTCGTCCTGCTTGCGGCCGCGCTCGCTGCAGCAACTGTTTGGAAATCCACCGGTTGGCTAACACTATTAGCAACCGTCGTCGCGATCTGCGCATTCGCGCTGCTCTCCTATGCCGGTCTACGCTTCGGCCATTTTTTCGTATCACCGTTAGGGCCGACCGTCGCCTTTGTGTCCGTCGCCTTCGGACAAGCGGCTTTCGATTTTGCGGAGGAGCGCAGGAACAAGCAACGCATTACCCGAGCGTTCTCGCAGTATATTTCGCCCGATCTCGTCAAAAAGCTCTCTGACGATCCGTCGCAACTGAAGCTCGGCGGAGAAAGACGAACGCTGTCGGTCCTCTTCTCCGACGTCCGTGGCTTCACGACGATTGCCGAAACGATGAAGGACGATCCGGAAAGGCTGACCGGCTTGATCAACCGGCTGCTGACGCCGCTCTCCGATATCGTCATGGATCACGGAGGTACGATCGACAAATACATGGGCGACTGCATCATGGCATTTTGGAACGCTCCGCTCGATGACCCCAAGCACGCGCTCCATGCTGTTCAAGCATCGCTTGCAATGCAGACCGCCATTGGAAAGCTTAACAAGGAGCTTGAAGCAGAAGCCAAAGCAAGCGGCGCACCTCTGCATGTGCTGAAGATGGGCGTCGGCATCAACACGGGTGAATGTGTCGTCGGCAACATGGGGTCGAACCGGCGCTTCGACTACTCCTGCCTCGGCGACTCGGTCAATCTCGCCTCACGGCTTGAAGGAGCATCGAAGAACTACGGGGTGGCTATTCTGCTCGGGGAGGAGACCGCGCGGCTTGTCAGCGGGCGTTACACCGTCGTCGAGCTTGACCGTATTGTCGTAAAGGGCAGAACGGTACGGTCGCCTGTCTATACGATCGTTGAAGATGCTCGGCCCGAGGACCTCGACGTGCACACGGATTTTCTCTGGGGCAAATACAATAAAACTTTGGGCGCTCTGGATAATATTTTCGACAGATTGGAAACAGCCATTCCTTCTCTCCGACTTTATTATTCAATCGTGCGGGCAGAACTTTCTCGCTCAACAGATGATTAAGATCACCCCGAAGAGACCGCCTCTAGAATAATATCTTTACGTTTGGCAGTAGTGTGCATAGCGTAGTCACTCGCTGGAAAGTTGATTTTTCAGCTTGCCCGATGCCTAGTTCTCGCTAGGTTAGCTGGCGCAACAAATGCGATACGCGGTAATTGACGGTACAGATGTCTGTATAGTCGCCGCTTCTTGGCAGAAGCAGAGTGCGAACGCCAGTTTTCCTTGCACAGGCAGTTGGCAATGAGGAACCTTCGAGACGATATGTGAGGATCTCAGCACCGTGAGGCCGTCGGCGCGCTCGATAGCGACGGTCCATTCAACGTCAACCTTTCCTATCACGGTGACAACGTTCGCATCCGCGACCTGCATGCCGGCCTAAAGCATAACTTCGCTTGTCTTATGAGTTTCCTGCTTCTTGTGAGAGAAAGAAGCGCCGGCGAGGGCGGCCACCCTCGTCCAGCGATGGGGGACGGATCGAAATCCCGCGGGCCGTTTAGGGGGCCGGGCTAGAGTGTGATCGCCCCCATCTTTTCCAATCGTCCTGAACGGATGCCCAGGGAACAAGCCCTGGATGACAAGCAGAGGAGGCGGAAAAGATGACCCAGATTACCATCGGTGCCGACATCTCGAAAGATCATATCGACCTGTATCGTCTGCCGGATGGCAAGCGACTGCGCGTTTCCAACGATCGCAAGGATTTGCCGCAAGCCTCAAATGGATCGGCGGCGCATCCGTCGCACGCATCGTCTATGAGCCGACCGTCGCCTATCACAAAGCCTTCGAACGAGTCATGACGGCTCAGGGCCTGCCGCTTTCCAAGGTCAATCCGCCGCTGGCCCGAAGGTTTGCGGAGGCCACCGGCAGGTTGGCAAAGACGGACCGGATCGATGCCGAAATCCTGACCCGCTACGGCCAGTTGCTGCAACCGCGCCTGCTGACGGCAAACCCAGCAGGTCTCGGCGATTTAAAGGAGCTATACGCTGCCCGCCTGGCGCCGGTGAAGGACAGGACCGCCATCAAGAACCGGGCGAAAAATCTGACGCAACCACTGCTCAAACGGCACAATGCCGCCCGTCTCAAGCAGGTCGAAACGCAGCTCAGGCAGGTCAATCAGGCGCTCATGGCCCTCATCCAGGCCGACGACGCTCTCAAGGCGCGCTTCGACATCCTCGTCTCCATTCCTGGCCTCTCGACCATCGCCGCCTTCACACTCATCATCGAAATGCCGGAACTGGGCGCGCTTGAGGAAAAGCCGGCCGCCGCCTTGTGCGGCCTCGCACCGATCAGCCGGCAGTCCGGACGATGGACCGGACGCGCTTTCATTGCCGGCGGAAGGGCCATCGTCCGGTAAGCCCTCTACATGCCGGCCCTCGTCGCCGCTCGTTTCAACCCGGACCTCAAAGCCAAATACCGCTCGCTCATCGCCAACGGAAAACCGCCCAAGGTCGCCATCACAGCCATCATGCGAAAGCTTGTTGTCCTTGCAAACGCACTCCTGCGCGACAACAGAAAATGGACAGAAAAATCCGCTTGATTAAAACGGATGCTCTAGATTGTGCGTGACAATGCGGGATGCGCCGCTATCGCATTCGTCCTCCTTCTCCTCGTTGTGACACGAGGGGCAGTTCTTCAATCTAGACGTTGAACGCGTGTTTTACAATCTGAGGGCTTCATTTCGATTGTCGCAATATGTATCTGGTGGATTGAATTGCCTCATGGTATTCAAGCGCCTCTAATTTGGAACGTAAGCAAATTTGGAACGCGCAAAATGCGACAAATAAATGATGAGGAAGCTGTTCTCAATTTGATTGGCGATCGAGTCTGGAATACCGAGCTGGCCTTCCAATACCTCAAGGCTGTCGGCATGGCCGACACAAAGCGCACTGCCGAGCGACGGTTGCATGAGCTGGGCATTCTGCCGGCAGCTCTGATAGCCGAGGATTTGCGGGATGAATTCGGAGAGAAACTCATACAGAGTGTTTTGAATTCCGATTTAGAACGGCAGCGCTCCAAGCGAACACTTGTTCTATTCGTGCAGATTTTCGAGCGAGCGCAGTCCGCGTGCCTGCATGCCAACGACGCCCGAGGATCGCGTATCTGGGTGCCCATGGCAACGCCGGTTAGCTCAACCGAAGTTGAGACTGCATTGAGAAAACTGCGGAAGCATGTCGGCAAGCCGATTGCGGTCTTTCCGCATGCAGCTGTGACAAGGTTCTGCCGCGAAATCCCTTCCAACGAAGATATAGGTGTCCAGCTGCTGAGCTATTCGTCGCCCCTATCGGCCGCTGCGCCTATTCACGCTGCGTCATCAATGTCCGATCACCTAAAACGGCTTGAGTCCGAGAGCATCTTCATCATCCGAGAAGCCTATGCTGAGGCGCGCAATCCCGTCTTACTATACTCATTGGGAAAAGACAGCTCGGTACTCCTTCATCTGGTGCGCAAGGCTTTCTTTCCAGCGCCGCTTCCATTTCCACTCCTGCACGTGGACACGCGGTGGAAGTTTCGTGAAATGTACCAATTCAGGGACAGTGTCCGGGCGAAAGGCGGCGCAGAGCTTATCGTCCATGTCAACCCCGAGGCGATCGAAAAAGATATTAATCCATTCGATCATGGGGTGGAACTCCACACAGCCATCACGAAAACCGAAGGGCTGAAGCAGGCCCTCGATCTTCATAGGTTCGATATCGTTTTCGGCGGCGCGCGCCGCGACGAAGAGAAATCGAGGGCAAAGGAGCGTGTATTCTCCTTCCGTGCTCGCAATCACGCCTGGGATCCGAAGAACCAGCGGCCGGAAGTCTGGAACCTCTACAATACCCGAAAGGGACCGGACGAAAGCATTCGCGTGTTCCCGCTTTCAAACTGGACCGAGCTCGACATATGGCAATACATCCATGAACAGGCCATTCCCATCGTGCCGCTCTACTTCGCTAAAGAGCGACCGGTCGTGGACCGAAACGGCATGCTTTTGGTCGTCGACGACGATCGCATGCAGCTCTTGCCCAACGAACAAATTTCCGCCCGTAAAGTGCGCTTTCGAACGCTTGGTTGCTACCCGCTGACCGGGGCGATCGAGTCGGACGCATCGACTGTTCCCGAGATAATAGCGGAGTTGTTGCAATCTCGCTCGAGCGAAAGACAAGGACGCCTGATTGATACGAGCTCCAGTTCGAGCATGGAAAAAAAGAAGGCCGAGGGATATTTTTGATGCGACGCGCAATCCGAAATCCAGCCGCGCCGGCTAGAACGACCCAAGAAGTACTAGAAGCCTTCAACTCTCAACAGCGTTCGCAGGATCTATTGCGCTTTATTACCTGTGGTAGCGTGGATGATGGCAAGAGTACGCTTCTCGGGCGTCTGCTTTGGGAATCGCAGGTCTTGGCGGACGATCAGCTTGACGCGTTGAAGGCGGATTCGAAGCGATACGGAACTCAAGGCGAAAACATCGACTTCGCACTGCTTGTCGACGGCCTGTCGGCCGAGCGCGAACAAGGCATCACCATCGATGTTGCGTACCGATTTTTCTCGACATCACGACGGAAATTTATCGTCGCGGATGCGCCTGGTCACGAGCAGTACACGCGCAACATGGTGACCGCCGCCTCGACAGCGGATTTGGCGATTTTGCTGATGGACGTCCGAAAAGGATTGCTTACGCAAACCAAACGGCACGCTTACCTTGCATCCTTGCTCGGTGTTCGTCATCTGGTGCTGGCGATCAACAAGATGGACACTGTCGAATACGACCGCCAAATTTCATCGCAGCTGTCGGAGGCCATGGCTGACTTTGCAGCGACTCTGAATTTCGAAACATTTATGCCCATTCCGATCAGTGCCTTAAAGGGTGAGAACATAACGCACCGATCATCGAAAATGGCATGGTATGACGGCCCAACGTTGCTGGGGTATCTGGAGACGGTCCACGTGCAGCAGGCACCCTCAGACCGTTTGATCTTCCCCGTTCAGTGGATCAATCGGCCCGACGCCGGCTTCAGAGGCATCTGTGGAACGCTCTTGGAGGGCATGGCGCGCGTAGGTAGCACAATAAGAAACACCGCGTCTGGCGAAGTCTCGGAAATCGCCGAGATAGTCACCATGGATGGACGCCAGGCGGAGGCTGCTGAAAGAAGCGCGATTACGCTCTGCCTCGAACGCGATATCGACGTGTCCCGAGGAGATGTGCTTTCGTTGGCCGACAACCCGCTGGAGATGACCGATCATTTCGAAGCGACGATTGTCTGGATGGATCTGGATCCGGGCCTTGTCGGACGGAGTTATGATATCAAGCTGTCCACTCAGTCCGCGACCGCTTCGATTTCCGGCATCAAATATCGTGTCGACATCAATACGCTTGGGCATGAGGCTGCACGGCAGCTAGCATTGAACGACATCGGGGTCTGCAATGTTTCCGTCAGCCGCCCGCTCGTTTTCGATACCTATTCCCGGTCGAAAGCGCTTGGAAGTTTTATCCTAATTGATCGTTTCAGCAACGCGACCGTCGCCGCCGGGATGATTCGGCACAATCTCAGGCGCGCTCAGAACGTGCATCGCCAGGCCTTGTCCATCACCAGGGCCGATCGCGAGCGGCTGAACGGCCACGCCGGCAAGGTGATCTGGTTTACCGGCCTATCGGGATCGGGAAAGTCGACGATCGCCAACGCCCTCGAGCGCGAACTCCATAGATCCGGCCGGAGAACCTATATTCTCGATGGCGACAATGTGAGACAAGGATTGAACAAGGATCTCGGCTTCACCGACGCCGACCGCGTCGAGAACATACGCCGGATCGCGGAAGTGGCGAAGCTGATGATGGACGCCGGAATTCTAGTCCTGACGGCGTTTATCTCGCCTTTCAAACGTGAACGCCAAATGGCGAAGGAATTGATAGGCGAAGAGAATTTCATCGAGGTTTATGTTGATACGCCGCTGCAGGTTTGCGAAGACCGAGACCCCAAGGGCTTGTACCGAAAGGCCCGGAGCGGACAGATTCCGAACATGACGGGCGTAAACAGTCCGTATGAGCCGCCCGAGCAGGCGGAGGTGAAGGTGGATGGTTCCACGCGTGATATCGACGATACCGTCAAGTATCTCCTCGCAATCCTCGACTCCCCCGACCGCAACTGAAGCAGAGCGGATGCGCTCCCGAGATGTTGATGATGTTGTGTTTCAAAACGCCATCCAGTAAAGGCGACGAGTTGATTAACAAATTCGGCTTCGAATGGGCATGAGAGACGACGTTGCCATCTTGATGGGCACTTTTCAGGGAGCGCGATTTCTTCCCGAGCAGTTGGAATCCATTCGCGGCCAAACCTACAGCAGCTGGTCGCTATGGGTTTCGGATGACGGGTCCACCGATACAACGCTCGATCTCGTGCGGTCGTTTGAAAAAAGTGTTCGGTCGCCCGTTCACGTTGTGAACGGGCCTCGTCGGGGTTTCATCCGCAATTTTCTGACGTTAATCTGCAATCCGGCCATTGATGCAGCCTATTACGCTTTTTCTGATCAGGATGACATCTGGCATGCCGATAAGCTGGAACGCGCAGTCGCCTGGTTGAAGGAGCAGCCATCCAGTCTTCCGGCTCTTTATTGTTCGCGAACGCACACGGTGGATGAAAAGGGTGTGTCGACCGGCAATTCTCCGCTTTTCACGCGCGCCCCGTCCTTCTCGAACGCGCTGGTACAAAGCATCGGCGGCGGCAATACGATGGTCATGAACCGCGCGGCGCGCGCGCTTCTGATTGAGGGCGGTGCCGAAGCAGATATTCCAAGCCACGACTGGTGGGCCTATATTCTGGTATCGGGAGCCGGAGGGCGCGTTCGATATGATGCTGAGCCGCGCATCGACTATCGGCAGCATGCGAGCAATATTGTCGGGTCCAATTCCGGTTGGCGAGCTCGGCTTAAACGCGCGCATATGCTGACGCAAAGCCGATTTTTGAAATGGAATGGCCAGCACGTCGGAGCGCTGAGAAGGGTCGAGCATCTTCTGACGCCGGGAAATCAAGCTCTCCTTGCAGACTTTCGTAGGATGAGGACAGAAGCACTTCCTATGCGACTCCGGATACTCTACAGGTCGGGGCTGCATCGGCAGACATTGGCAGGCAACTTTGGTTTGCTTGTAGCTGTAATCCTGAAACAGATTTAGACAATAGGTGTAGGCAATGACGGTACTTGTGTCGGGTGGGGCAGGGTTCATTGGCGGCAATTTCGTTCTCGATTGGATTGCTCAGTCGGGCGAACGGATCATAAACGTTGACAAGCTGACCTATGCCGGCAACCTCGATACGCTGAAATCGCTGCGGGGAGACGATAGGCATGTCTTAGCGCATGGTGACATCGGCGATAGAGAGTTCATTGAAAGCTTGCTGCGGACTCACCAGCCGCGCGCGATCATAAATTTTGCCGCTGAGAGTCATGTTGACCGGTCGATTCACGGCCCTGCCGCGTTCATCGAGACGAATGTTGTCGGCACGTTTAACCTGCTCGAAGCGGCTCGCGCATTCTGGCAGGAGTTGAACGACGACGAAAAATCCGCCTTCCGCTTTCTTCATGTCTCCACGGACGAAGTCTATGGTAGTCTCGGCACTACCGACGCTCCCTTTAGTGAAAACAATCGTTACGAGCCCAACAGCCCTTATTCTGCAAGCAAGGCGGCGTCGGACCATTTGGTGAGAGCATGGCATCATACTTATGGCCTCCCGGTGCTCACCACTAATTGCAGCAACAATTACGGGCCGTATCACTTCCCAGAGAAGCTGATTCCGCTGGTGATATTGAACGCGCTCGCCGGCAAGCCTCTCCCGATCTACGGCGATGGCCAGCAGGTACGAGACTGGCTCTATGTGAAGGATCATTGCAGCGCGATCCGAACAGTGTTGGCCAATGGCCGAGTTGGCGAGGTCTATAATGTCGGCGGCTGGAACGAGAAGCCCAATTTGGCGGTGGTGCACACGATCTGCGACACGCTCGACGCGCTGAAGCCGCGGCAAGGCGCCGGATCATATCGCGATCAAATTACCTTCGTGAAGGATCGCCCGGGACATGATCGGCGATATGCGATCGACGCACGCAAGATCGAGCGGGATCTGGGCTGGAAACCTGAAGAGACCTTCGAAAGCGGCATACAAAAGACTATTTCCTGGTATCTCAACAATCAGGACTGGGTGACCAATGTGACATCCGGCGCCTATCGGGATTGGCTCACTCAGCAGTACGAGAATTGACAATGCGTCCCTTGCTGATCACAGGTGCTGATGGGCAGGTCGGCTTCGAACTGCGGCGTGCTCTTGCATCACGTGGCGATGTTGTTGCTTACGGCCGAGCCGAATTTGACCTTGAGAACGAGGCGAATATCCTCGTCGCGCTGGGAGCGACGAGACCAGCGATCATATTCAATGCGGCGGCCTATACGGCGGTTGACCGCGCCGAAAGCGAGGCCGCGCGCGCGGGCGCCGTCAACGGAACTGCGCCGGGCGTGATGGCGCGCTGGGCAGCGGATAATGACTGCGTGATGATCCATTACTCGACCGACTACGTTTTTGATGGGGAAAAAGATTCTCCCTATGTCGAAACCGATAGCACCAACCCACAGTCCGTTTACGGGAAAAGCAAGCTGCAGGGCGAGGAGGCGGTGCGCGCGGCAGGGGGGCAGCATCTTATTCTTCGCACCAGCTGGGTTTACGGCCATCATGGTCACAATTTTTTAAAGACGATTCTCAGATTGGCTTCGGAGCGCGAAACGCTTCGAATTGTTGCTGATCAGGTGGGGGCGCCGACATCTGCGGCTCTGATCGCCAAGACGACCGCGCGCATCGCGGACAAAATTCTGACGGAAAGCGCTGGCTCCGGAGTTTATCACCTCACCGCCCAAGGCAGCACTTCCTGGTACGACTATGCCTGCTACATCATTGATAGAGCGACCGCGCGCGGTTTTGGGGGATTGCTGCCGACGGACAAAATCGAACCTATTTCGACGAACGATTATCCTACGCCTGCAAAGCGTCCGCTCAACTCACGGCTAAATTGTGCCAACTTGATGGATTGCTTTGACTTGCCACTGTCACCGTGGCAGGACGGCGTCGAAGAGGTCATTGGCCTGCTTGCGGCGACAAACTAGGCGCGATCGACTTGTCGGCGCGTTGAAATCGTAATGCTAAGCGCAAGCAGCCGGAACGAGAATTCCGAAATAGGGTTTTAAAAATGGCTATGGCACGTAAAGGAATTATTCTTGCTGGTGGATCTGGGACGCGCCTATACCCGGCGACGCTAGCGGTCAGTAAGCAGCTGCTGCCGATCTACGACAAGCCAATGATTTACTACCCGCTGACCACTCTCATGCTGGCGGGAATTCGTGACATTCTCGTCATTTCGACGCCTGATGACACGCCTCGCTTTGAGGCGCTGCTGGGCGATGGCCACCAGTGGGGGCTCAATGTCAGTTATTGTGTCCAGCCGAGTCCCGACGGACTGGCGCAAGCTTTTATTCTTGGCCGAAGCTTTGTTGGAAACAATCCGAGCGCTTTGGTGCTTGGTGACAACATCTTCTACGGACACGACTTCCAGAGCCTGCTGAATCGAGCGACTGGTCAGGCAAGTGGTGCTTCTGTATTTGCGTACCATGTAACCGATCCGGAACGTTACGGCGTCGTGGAATTCGACAAGGCCAGGAAGGCGCTCTCGATAGAAGAGAAGCCGAGGCAGCCGAAGTCTAACTACGCGGTGACCGGACTGTATTTCTACGATGCGCAGGTCTGCGATATCGCGGCCGACATCAAACCGTCACCCCGTGGCGAACTTGAAATTACGGATGTCAACCGTCGCTATCTCGTCCAAGGGCAACTTGACGTCGAGATTATGGGCCGGGGTTACGCCTGGCTGGACACCGGGACGCATGATTCACTGTTGGAAGCTGGACACTACATCGCGACAATTGAAAAGCGACAGGGCCTGAAGGTAGCCTGTCCAGAAGAGGTCGCCTATAGATCGGGGTGGATTGACGACGGCAAATTGGAGTCGCTAGCACATCCACTAGTGAAGAATGGCTACGGAAAATACCTGCTTAACCTCCTTAAGGAAAAGGTCTTTTGATGTTCTCCACGCCAACTGCCATTCCCGAGGTCGTCGTGCTTGAGCCGAAGGTTTTTGGTGACGATCGTGGGTTTTTCTTCGAGAGCTTCAACGCCGCAGCCTTCGAGCACGCCGTTGGGATCAAACGCGATTTTGTTCAGGATAACCATTCTAGATCATTTAAGAACGTACTGCGTGGTTTGCATTATCAGATCAAGCGCGCACAGGGAAAATTGGTGCGCGTCGTAGAGGGCGAAGTGTTCGACGTAGCTGTCGACCTGCGTCAGGCCTCGTCCACTTTCGGGAAATGGGTCGGGGTCCATCTGAGTGCCGAAAACAAGAAACAATTGTGGGTGCCAGAAGGGTTCGCCCACGGATTCCTCGTCCTCAGTCAAACCGCTGAATTCCTCTACAAAACGACCGACTATTATGCGCCGGAGTTTGAGCGCAGCCTCTTATGGAACGATCCGGCAATAGGTATCGATTGGCCGCTTTCAGGAGTTCCCAACCTTGCGCCAAAGGATGCCGCAGCCGTTCCCTTGAGCGAGGCCGAGGTGTTTGTCTGATGCAAGACTATTCCGTCCATCCGATTGAAATGGTTGCTAGCTTCTCCCGGAATTTCACCCTTATTAGAGCATCCGTAAAACGCGAAGTCTTTGGGCGTTATCGGGGATCTTTCCTAGGTATACTATGGTCATTTTTCAATCCGCTGTTCACGCTGGGTGTTTACACCTTTGTATTCAGTGAGGTGCTTAAGGCGCGCTGGAGCGTTGGAAGTAGTTCGAAAGTGGAATTTGCGCTTGTTCTGTTCGCGGGCCTGATGTCGTTTAATTTATTCGCAGAATGTATTAATCGAGCTCCTGCTCTGATTACTAATAACCCTAATTATGTTAAGAAGGTCGTCTTTCCATTAGAGATTTTACCTTGGGTAGTACTTGGGTCCGCGCTTTTTCATTTCTGTGTTAGCCTCTGCGTCTGGCTCTTGGCTTATGTCGTATTTTATGGCGTGCCACATGCGACCGTACTCTATTTTCCTCTAGTGTTGTTGCCGTTCTCGATTTTTATCTTGGGAGCGAGCTGGATTCTCGCGTCCCTTGGCGTCTTTTTGCGCGATGTTTCACAATTTATCGGAATCGTCATCACGGCGCTAATGTTCCTCTCGCCGATATTCTATCCAGCGAGTGCCCTGCCGGAAGGCTATCGGCCTTTACTCTACTTAAATCCCTTGACGCCCGTAATAGAGCTCTCACGCGACGTGCTCTACTGGGGTAAGCAGCCGGATTTCAAGTTGTTAGGAATCTACCTGTTGGCTGCCTCATTGGTCACGTGGCTGGGCTTTGTCTGGTTCCAGAAGACGCGCAAAGGTTTTGCTGATGTCCTCTGATATCGCCATCAAGGTGGAGAATCTTAGCAAGTGCTATCAGATTTACGATCATCCTCGTGATCGGCTCAGGCAGTTCATATCACCGCGCTTGCAGCGGTTGGTTGGACGCGAGGCAAGGCAGTACTTCAATGAATTCTGGGCTCTTAAGGATGTCTCGCTGGAAGTTAAAAGAGGCGAAACGGTAGGCATTATTGGCCGGAACGGAAGCGGCAAGTCGACCTTACTGCAATTGATTTGCGGTACACTCAACCCGACGAGTGGCAGCGTTCAAGCGAGCGGAAGGATTTCGGCACTGTTGGAACTTGGCTCTGGATTCAATCCGGAATTTACGGGCCGCGAGAACGTTTATATGAACGCTGCCGTATTGGGCTTGAGCCAGGATGAAATCGACAGTCGTTTCGACCAAATTGCTGCGTTCGCCGATATCGGTCACTTCCTCGATCAGCCTGTGAAAAATTACTCAAGCGGTATGGGCGTGCGACTGGCGTTTGCTGTGCAAGCGATGATTGATCCGGATATTTTCGTCGTGGACGAAGCTCTTGCCGTGGGGGATGAGAAATTTCAGCGCAAGTGTTTCGCGCGGTTGGATGAGTTAAAGCAAAGTGGAACGTCGATCCTCTTTGTTTCTCACTCAGCCGCCAGCATAATCGAATTATGCGACAGGGCTCTCGTGCTCGATGGCGGCATTCGGGTCATGTATAGTCGGCCGCAGGAGGCAATACGCGCCTATCAGAAGATGATCTACGCTCCTTCAGCTGAATATCAAAAGCTTGTTCGGGAGTATCGTGCTGCCGATCAATCTGCTGAAACAATCGGGCTGACTGACACAGCAAATCTAGTTCAGCAACCGCCGGCGGCTCCATCGGTCTTATTTGATCCGGGGCTGGTGCCAGAAACAACCACGGTCTACCCAATACAAGGGGCGGAAATTACATCAATATCCATACTGGATGAGAATGATCAGCCAGTGAATGTCTTACAAGCGGACAAAACCTATCAATTCGTGATGGCGGGCCACTTCCTCAGGGAATTTTCCGGGATCTTCTTTGGTCTCCACATCAGGAATATCTCCGGAACTGTCATCACCGGCCAAAGGTACCCGGAGGAAGGACTCTATCTCGAAAAGATAAGGGCAGACTCTGATTTTCGGATAAGTTTCTCGTTTCGTATGAGCCTGTTGGCCGGAGTTTACTTTGTTGGCGGTGGCATCTGGTCCGTAGACGGTGTCGACTGCCCGCATCGCGTTCTTGATGCAATCATGTTTCGTGTCTCTAACATCGAAAGGCCAAAATCGTTTGGCTATGTGGATTTGATGTCGAACGAGCCTACTATCAAACTTGTTGAGGGATAGCAATTTGGATCTCGATAGCCAAAAGATAGCAAAACTGCTGTCTGAATGTGATTCTCGCTTCGATTTATGGATCCGATTGCTGGATCTTCATAAGGCTAGAAATATGGCCGAGATCGGAGTTTGGAAAGGCGATTTCGCTGAGCGTATACTCATGGGATGCTCTCAAGTAGAGCAATACTATATGATAGATCCTTGGGCGAGTTTGCCAGATTGGAATAAGCCCTTCAATGTGGCGCCCGCAATGTTTGATGAAATCTATCAGGAGATGCTTGCTAAGACCGATTTTGCTTCTGAAAGAAGGACGATCCTACGAGGGAGGACTAAAGATGTTGTCAATGACATCCCCGACGGAAGTCTTGATTTTGCGTACATAGACGGAGATCATACACTTAGAGGTATAACGATTGATCTCATAAAAATTCTACCAAAAATAAGGGAGGGTGGGATTATTGGGGGAGATGATTTTACCACGACGCCTTGGCAACATGATACTCGCTACGAGCCTACTCTCGTATGCCCATATAGCGTCTATTTTTCCGAAGCGATGGATCTGCCGATTATTGCATTGCCTCATAATCAGTTCCTCATCAAAAAGGAAAGAGGGGCGAACTTCTCGTTTCTCGATGTTACCGGGGATTATGCCGACATCTCGCTAAATAAGCTGCCCTGAACTGAAAATTGACAGTAGGAACTCGACTTGAATATCCAAGACTGGCCGCTTATCGACAAACAAAAATTGTCGGACCACCTTCGTTGGAATAGCTACCTCTCGCGCCGCCATAAGCTGCTATATATTAGCACTCCTAAGGTCGCGTGTACCTCACTCAAATGGTGGTTTGCGTCTCTTGAAGGCTATTCCGAAGCGCTGTACTCAATCACCGACAGTGAAGAGACTGACCCCGATCTTGTTGCCCACGAAGCACACAAGGTAGCGCCGCAGGTCACAAACCTGGCGTTTGGGCAATTGGCGGAAGCTCTGACATCGGACGGATATTTTCGATTTGCCGTAGTTCGCAATCCCTACAAACGGATTTTTTCGGCATGGCAATCGAAGTTATTGTTGCGTGAGCCTCTTCAAATCGGTCCCTATACCAAATACGCGTTTTACCAGCTGCCGATAGAGTCTGCGCGGGACATCGCCGCTGGGTTCGAGGGCTTTCTGGAACACTTGGCGAACAGCGAGGCCCCTTCCTATTTAGATCATCACTGGGCACCTCAGGCAACTCTGCTTCGCCCGGATCTGATTGACTACACCAAACTGACTAAGATCGAAGAAACTGGGGAACTGCGTAAGGCGTTGATGGAGTGGCTTGGCGAGAAGGCGCCCGATCCTTTTTCCGTTCGGCGAGCAAACGAAAGCTTGATTCCATATTCGCCAGCTCTTGTGACGGAGCGAAGCGTTGAAATTATCCGGGCATTGTACGCCGAAGACTTTGATGCTTTTGGGTATGAAAGGCATCCGCCCTCAACTCCTGAAGGTTTCTCGGATGAGCAGTTGGATGTGGCTCTGAAAGCCGTCAAACTCATTCGTGCTCGTCATCAACGGCTGGGTGAGCGAGCAGTTCAGGTCGCGAACCTCAACCGGGATGTGAGCCGACAGGAAGCTCGAGTTGCGGAGATCGTAAAAGAGAAAGATCGAGCGCTGGCAGCTGTCGCGGACGAGAAAGATCGAGCGCTAGCAGCTGTCGCGGACGAGAAGGATCGGGTACTTGGTGCTCTCCGCCAGGAGCGAGATCAGATGTTGCGTTCGAGATCTTGGCGCATCACCAAGCCCCTGCGCGGAATCGCGCGTGTAGTGCATCGTAGCCAGTCATCGCGCCTCGTGCTGCCGCTCAGGCAATTGCGCCGAAGATTTACGCATGTCGTGTCTATGTTTCATGCCGTAAGGCCTGCAGTCGAATTTTATCGAGGATCATGGCGTCTAGCTGGACGTCGTGTCGCAGGAGTATTCCGGCGGGAGGGTATAGGCGGCGTAATCCGCCGAGCCCATATTCTGACTGGGAGGTCGATCGCGGGAGATGAAGGCGTTTCTTCCCCCGGGACGTTATATGGGGAGGTGCGGTCCCTCTCGTCGGAGTTCACTCCCCGCGTTTCGATTATCGTGCCTAATTTCAATCATGCCGGATATCTGCGGAAGCGCCTTGAGTCGATCTACAGCCAGACCTACTCCAATGTGGAGGTGATTCTACTCGACGACTGCTCCAATGATGAGAGCGTGGCAATTTTGAAAGACTACGCGACTCGCTATCCCGACAAAACCATTTGCCATTTTAACGAGATTAATTCTGGGGGAGTTTTTAATCAGTGGAAGAAGGGCCTGGAGCTGGCGACGGGGGAGCTAGTTTGGATCGCCGAAAGTGATGATTATTGTTCTGATAATTTTCTCGAGGAACTGGTGCGGTGCTTTCAGAATAAGGCGGTGAAGCTGGCATTTGCCCAAACGGAGTTTGTACGTGGCAATCCTCCTGAGAAGGTCTGGACCTCACAGGAGTACTTGCAGGACCTTGGCGAGGGCGCTTGGAGTCGTCCATTCATCAGGTCGGCGCATTCGCTGGTCAAGTTTGGCTGGGCGGTCAAGAACATTGTGCCGAACGTGAGCGGAGCGGTGTTTCGGCATCCTGGAAAATTGCCGCTATTCGAAGATCCACAGTGGTTAAGCTTGCGTCTCTGCGGAGATTGGATTTTCTATCTTTCGATTGTACGTGGCGGTCTGGTCGCTTACAACCCTCGTGCTATCAATTACTATCGCCAGCACGCTTCCAATACCTCTGTTGGTGCCCAGAAAGAGGATATCTACTATCGGGAGCACGAGGTAGTGGCCCGATATGTCGCGACAATGTATCGCGTTGATCGCTCGGATCTCGACAAACAGCAGCGGCATCTTTACGTTCACTGGTGTAGCCAGCGTGGCGCTAGTCGACGTAGCGAATTTAAGCAGCTTTACGATCTGGATAGGGTTTGGCCGCGGGCGGCAGACAGGCGTCCCAATGTGGTTATGGCCGTCTATGCTCTCGCGGCCGGTGGTGGCGAAACATTCCCCATATTACTGGCCAACCTTCTTGAGCGCCGGGGATATGCCGTCACGCTCCTAAATTGCCAGGAAGAGGCCACTGAACCGGGTGTTCGGACAATGTTGTCGCAATCGATCCCTTTGTTGGAATTGGAACGACTTGAGCTTGCACCGGCTGTGTTCGCTGATATGGGAATTGAATTGGTACACTCCCATCACGCTTGGGTGGATGTATCGCTCGCGATGCTGCTGCTGAGCCGTCCTGGGATCAAGCAGATTATCAGTATGCACGGGATGTATGAAATGATGGAGCCGGGGCAATTGGATGGGTTACTGCCTCTCCTTTGGCGGCGCGTTGACCGCTTTGTTTACACCGCTGACAAGAACTTGAAGGCTTTTCCACCAGAGATCATTCGGCAAAAGGGCTTTAGGAAAATTGACAATGCCTTGCCAGCGAATGACATAAATCCTGCGTCGCGCGCTGATTTGAGAATTGCCGCTGAGGACTTCGTGCTATGTCTTGTGGCTCGTGCCATTCCGGATAAGGGATGGGAGGAAGCCATCGGGGCCGTGGTCTGGGCCAATGAGCGATCGGACTGCAGGATTCGTCTGCTCCTGATCGGTGAGGGGCCGGAATTCGATCGTTTAAAGTCCGAATGCAAACACGAGTTTGTACACTTTCTTGGGTTTCAACCGAACATCCGGGATTATTTCGCTGCATCGGATATCGGCTTCCTTCCTTCTCGGTTCAAGGGTGAAAGCGCACCCCTAGTGCTGATTGACTGCTTGCTTTCCGGCAAACCGGTGCTAGCCAGTAACGTTGGGGAGATCCGGGATATGTTGGATACCCCAGAGGGAGTTGCCGGCGCCTTGTTTGACCTTAGCGAATGGGAAGTAGATGTTCCCGCTTTGGGCGATCTAATAGTGGCTATCGCCAATGATCCAATGCTCTATGAGGAATTACTAAAACGGGTTCCGTTGGCTGCTGCAAAATTTGAAGTATCCACGATGCTTGAAAAATATGAGGAAGTATACCGCGATGTCCTGACCGCATCAGAAACGATGCCTCGGACATTACAATGATAAGTGACCGGAGAGCCAAGTTGCAGTTTTCGCTAGATGCAAGTCAAACTATGCCAAAGCGATGCCTTGTTTTGGGAGGGAGGGGATTCATAGGGTCTCATCTGATTGATGCCCTGCTCAACCATGGATACCACGTACGCTGCTTCGATCGTCCGCATGTGCCATCGCTCAGCGGTTCTCCTCTGAGCCACGTTAATTTTGAAAGTTACGAGGGGGATTTTATTAGTGAAACCGAAGTCGCCAGCGCCTTAGAAGGTTGCGACATCTGTTTTCATTTAGTTTCGACCACCTTGCCGAAGTCGTCGAACGCAGACCCGGTGTTTGACATCGAGAGCAATGTTCTCGGCACCATTCGATTGCTTAATCACGCAGTCCAACTCGGGCTGAAGAAGGTCGTTTTTGTCTCTTCAGGAGGTACTGTATACGGCGTTCCAAGTCAGATACCGATTCCTGAGACACACTCAACCGATCCATTAAGCTCCTACGGAATAACCAAACTCTCGATCGAGAAATACCTACATCTGTTCCATAGCCTGCACGGTCTAGATTATACGGTCTTGCGTCTCGCAAACCCTTTCGGCGAAGGGCAGCGCGTGCATGCGAGTCAGGGCGCTGTCGCAGTCTTCTTAAGCAAAGTTATGCGAGGAGAGCCTGTAGAGATTTGGGGCGACGGATCCGTTGTGCGTGACTACATATATATAGCTGATGTAGTGGATGCACTATTGTCCGCGCTTGAACATGCAACGAACGAGCATGTCTTTAACATCGGTTCAGGGCGCGGGCATAGCTTGAATGAGGTGCTGGATTCAATAGAAACTCTAACAGGACGCTCAGCAGATCGTCGCTACTTGCCGGGGCGGCCATTCGATGTCCCCAAAAATGTCCTGAGCATAGAGAGAGCGCAACAGCTTTTAGGCTGGTCACCACGGGTGCCATTTGATGACGGGCTCAGAAAGTTTGCAGATTGGTTGCAGAATCAACATGACGAGTGAGTCGAGGCCGATCCGCCATTCAAGATTCGTCTGCGATTAGCTTGTCCGCAGGCATTCTTGCCAGGCGACAATGAAAGTTTCAAATACAGCTGTTGATCTGATCTGAACCCTTCAAACTGGACCATTTTTGGTTGGAGCCTTTCGGCGCATTTTCCTGGCTAGGAAAGGAACGGAAGACGATGAAGGCATCGCAGTTTTCGGACGTTGCCGGAGTCACCGACTTTCAAGTTTTGGAAGACGGGCTCCGGTGAGGAAAACTAATTTAATGTGATCGGCAGTTCGCTATGGCGATGTGACCTTGCCCCGTTGAAATAATCCATTTTGAAGTAAGCTCTGGCCCATTGAGAGGACCAGGGAATGAAGCGCAGCCGTTTCACAGACGAACAGATTATCGGCATTCTGAAGGAGCACGAGGCGGGCATGCCGGTCTCGGAGCTTTGCCGCAAGCACGGCGTCAGCGATGCCAGCATCTATAAATGGAAAGCCAAGTTCGGCGGCATGGAGGTGTCGGAAGCCAAGCGGCTGAAGACGCTGGAGGACGAGAACACGAAGCTGAAGCGGCTTCTGGCGGATGCCATGCTCGACAATGCTGCTTTGAAAGACCTTTTGGGAAAGAAGTGGTGACGCCCGCAGCAAAGCGGAAAGCTGTCGCGCATCTGATGGACCAACATCGGATGAGCGAACGGCGGGCGTGTAAAGCCATCGGTTTTTGCCGGATGACGGTGAGCGTCCGGCGAAGGCATTTTCGCTTGGTCGAGAGGCCGATATTATAGGCC